>JAFEDM010000548.1 GCA_018241625.1 Pseudomonadota bacterium
GCCCACCAGGCGAGGCCCGCCGCGGCGACGCGGCCGTACATCCGCACGCCGAACTGCGACATGCGCGCGAAGACGCTGCCGGCGTTGGTGATGGTGGGCGCGGTCTGGATCAGGCCCACGCGCGGATGACGCTGCATGGCGTCGACCAGGCGCAGCAGGGTGTCGCCGGCCATGGTGGAGTCGGCGTCCAGGATCACCATGAACTCATAGGCGCCGCCGAACCGGCGGACCCACTCGGCGATGTTGCCGGCCTTGCGCTCGGCGTTGTCGTTGCGGCGGCGCATGAACAGGCGGCTGTGCGCCTGGGGACGCAGGGCGCGGTAGGCGGCCAGCTCGGCGGCGATGGCGTCGTCCTTGCGGCTGTCGCTGAGCACGAAGATGTCGAAGGCGTCCGACGCGCCCAGACGGGCGAGCGAGGCGTCGAGGCCGGCGAGGCGGGCGAAGGTCGCCTCCGCGTCCTCGTTGTAGAGCGGCATCAGCAGCGCGGTGCGTTGCGTCGGCAGCGGCGGATGCGGGGCGAAGCTGAGGTCGTCCTGCTCGCGGCCGGTGCGCAGCACCCAGTGGCCGGCGACGGCGCTGCAGAACCAGCAGGCGATGGCCGCGGCCAGCACCAGGAAAACGCCGAAGCCCAGGGTCGACAGGGTGTCGAAGCCGTGCCGGTTGAACAGCACGAACGGGCCGGCGGCCACCAGGGCGGTGAGTGTCAGGGTGCCGGCGGCCAGGATCTGGCGGCGGCGCCTTATGTCGCGGGGCGATGTATGCGGCGCGACAATTTCCGGGGCCAGCGGCTCGTCGAACGCCTGGCGCGGCATTTCGAGCGGCGCTTCGGGCGGCAGCATGGGCGCCGGGACGGGCTCCAGGTTCGCCCAGAAGGTCGACCGGTCCAGGCGGGTCGCCAGTTCGCTCATCTGCTTCGTCGCTCCCGGCGCGAATCGCGGTGCTGCAATGCAGCATCGTTGGCTCACAATCAATCACGAAATCGTGAATTATGCCAAGCCGGAAACGAAAAGAGCTCCGCCTAGATCGTTTTTGTCGCAGCAGCGGGCAGCCGAAGCCGCCGATCGAGCACCAGGGCGGCCACGCCGACCCAGCCGACGAGCACGATGGCGTAGCCGCGCTCCCACCAGCCGACGTTGTCGTCGTTGACCAAGTGCGGGAACAGGAGGTGCTTGGTCAGCACCGTCAGCACGCCCATGGCGACGAACACCAGGGCCAGGAACAGCTTCAGCCGCCCCATGTCCGGCCGCGGCCAGAGGCCCCAGAGCAGCAGGAGCGGGGCGAGCTGGATGCCGAGCGCCAGGTTGATGGCCAGGTGGCGCGGATCCGGCCAGTGATAGATCGCCGACTGCGCCAGGCCCCAGCCGGCGAGGACGAAGACCACCGCGGTCAACAGGCCCGCGAACCGGGCGCGGGTCAGGCTGGAGATCGCCAGGCCGAAGCCGCAGCCGGCCAGGGCCGCCATCACGCCCGCGGCGAACACGCCGGCGTTGAAGACGGACGGATGGCCGGCCGAGGCGCCGCCCAACTCGCTGAGGTACTGCCGCGCCGGATTGAAGTGCGGATAGAGCGCCATGGCCGACAAGGTGGTGGCGAACGCCAGCACCGGCGCCGCCACGCCACAGGCGAGCAGCAGGCGCGGCAGATGGTGGGGCAGGGACCGAGGCACGCGCCATAGATCGACGGAATTCCCGGCGAAGTCACGCGGGCTCGGCTGCGGCTATTTCTCGGTCAGGTTCCAGACGCCGTCCCAGTCGGCGGCCGGCGGGCTGCGCTTCAGGAGCTTGCAGCGCTGGGCGTAGACCCTGGCCGGGCCGTCGTCGGGATAGAGCGAAAGCGCCGCGTCGAACGCCTTGGCGGCGGCGGCCCAGTCGCGGGCGCGATAGGCCTCGATGCCCCGTCCATGCAGGCCGATCAGCTCCGGCAGTTCCGCCTCGTGAGCGCGGTAGCCGAGGGATTCGAACACCGCCACGGGACGGTCCTTGCCCTTCACCCGGATCAGGTCGATCTCACGCAGGGTCGCGGGCCGCTTGAGGTCTCGGACGGTCATCTCCGACAGCAGGATCCTGGCGCCGTACTGCTTGCTGGCGCCTTCCAGCCGCGAGGCCAGGTTCACCGTGTCGCCGATCACCGTGTAGTCCAGGCGTTTCACCGAGCCGATGTTGCCGACCACGGTGGCGCCGGTGGAGAAGCCGATGCCGATGTCGAGGGGCCCATGGCCGGCGGCGACGCGACGCTCGTTCAGCACCGCCAGCCGCTGCATCATCTCGTCGGCGACGGCCACGGCGTTGTCGGCGTCGGTCTCGCCCACCAGCGGGGCGCCGAACAGGGCCATGATCCCGTCGCCCATGTATTTGTCGAGCACGCCGCCGTGCTGGAAGATCACGTCGACCATCTCGGTGAAGTACTCGTTGAGCAGGGACACCGTCTCGCGCGGGCCGAGCGCCTCGGCGATGGAGGTGAAGCTCCGCACGTCGGAGAACATCACCGTCACCTTCTGCTCGACACCTCCCAGCTCCAGCTCGCCGGCCGACAGCAGCTGGTCGGCCACCTCCTTGGACATGTAGCGCGACATGGTAGAGCGGACGCGCTTCTCCTCGGTGATGTCCTCCAGCACCAGCATGGAGCCGATCCGCTCGTCGTTGGCGTCGATCAGCGGCGTGGCGGTGAGGTTGACGCTTGAGGTCCCGCCGCCGGCGCTGGCCAGCTCGGCGTCGACCGCCAGCGCGCTCTCGCCGGTGGCCTGGGTGCGGGCGAGGTTCTCGATCACCCAGGCGTTGGCGCCGTCGAACAGCTCGGCGGCGTCTCGACCGATCAGGTCGTCACGCGCCGCGCCCAGCAGGGCTTCGGCCGCGTCGTTGGCGGTCACCAGCCGGCCGTCGGCGTCCAGGGTCAGGATGCCGTTCGACGTGCTCTTCAGGATGTTCTCGTTGTAGTTCTTGATCGACAGCACGTCGTCGAACAGCTTGGCGTTCTCCAGGCTGACGGCGATCTGGGCGGCGAAGGCCTTCAGCCGCGCCTCGTCCTTCTGGGTGAACATGCCGCCCTTGCGGTTCAGGGCCTGGGCGACGCCGATGCGGGCGCCGGCCTTGGTGGTGATCGGCACGCAGAGGATCGAGCGGGTGACGAAGCCGGTCCGCTGGTCCACGTCGCGGTTGAAGCGCGGGTCCTCGTAGGGCGCGGTGATGTTCTCGGTCCTGCCGCTGGTGAAGACCGCGCCGGCGATGCCGGAGGTCTTGGGCACGCTGATCTGGCGGGTCTCCAGCCCGTCGGCGTAGAGGGTGAACAGCTCGTCGGTCTTCTCGTCATAGAGGAAGAGCGTGGCCCGCTCGGCGTTCAGCAGCTGGGTGGTGGCATGCATGATCCGCGCGATCAGCACCTCCAGCACCAGCTCGCCGGCTAGGTCCTGGGTGACCTCCAGGATCTGCTGCTCCTCGCGCAGGCTTTCCAGCATCAGGCCGAAGCCGCGGTTGATGGCGGCGTATTCGTCGGTCGACAACACGTCGAGCCTGGCCTCGTCGAGCTGCCCGCCCTCGACGCGGCCCATGGCCTCGATCAGCCGGGCGGCGGAGCGCGAGACCTCCTGCGAGGTCAGCATCGCCATCAGGATCGCGCCCAGGATGCAGATGGCGACCACGCCCAGGGTCCAGACATAGAGGGCGCTGAGGTCGGCGGGCGGCACGACGAAGTCGTACTTCGCCATCAGCCGGCTGAACTTGAACAGGAAGGAGGCGGCGAAGAAGATCAGCGGCAGGGCGCAGACGAAGATCGTCAGGAACAGCAGCTTGCTGCGCAGGGGCACGGAGATGATCCGCGCCTGCTGCTCGGCGTGGATCGGCCCACCCATGGCGCGGGCCAGGCGGGCGGCGACCGGCTCCATGGCGCGGCTCACCGCGAAGAACTCGAAGATGGCGTGCGACGGGGTGGCGAAGAAGAAGGTCAGGCAGGCGAAGGCGATCAGCTGCCAGACCGCGACCTCGGTGTGGAAGAAGGAGTTGGAGACCGAGATCGCCGTCAGCATGGCGAAGGTGGCGGCCGGGCCGTGCAGGCAGATCACCCGCATGGCGGAGATCTGCGGGAAGTTCAGCGCGCGCACCATGGCCACGCCCAGGGTCTTGGTGTCCGGCTGTTCGCCCCGGTCGAGCGCGCTCAGCACCGGCGCCAGGGGCCTGAGCTGGCGGCTGATGACGACGAGATCTAGCGAGACGTAGAAGGCGACCGTCGGCCAGACGGCGACCCAGAAGACGCCCCACTGCCGGGCGGTGAACTCCAGCCCGATGGTGGCGAGCAGCAGGGTCACGACCACGGCCACCGCCGAGGCCAGGTTGTAGATCCAGATCAGCCGCCAGAAGAGCGCACGGCCGCTGTCGCCGCCGCGCGCGCCGGCCCGGGCGCCCAGCGCCAGGTTGGACGCGGTCCCGTTCACCGGGCCATCGCCCGCCACTGTGAGGATCTGTCAGCCACCGACCCAGGCGCTCCTGCCCGGCGCGACGTTACGCTCCGAAGCGGCCGGCGGCGAGTCTCAGGCGACGCTGTACGGGATGCTGGGACGGGCTGGCGGTGAGAGAGGGATTCGAACCCTCGTTACGGTTTCCCGTAAACACGCTTTCCAAGCGTGCGCCTTCAGCCACTCGGCCACCTCACCAGGCCCGGTCGGGGCAGGCCCCGTCGGAAGGCGCGTCGTATACGGCAGGGCGCCTAGGCGGGCAAGCGGCGCTTGGCCGCGCGCGCCAGCCGGGCCGGGTCGAAAAGCGACAGCGCCTGTTTCGCTCTGAGTTCGGCTTCCAGGCCGCGTGACGCGGCGAGCCATTGGGCGATCCGACCGTCCGCGCCGGGGCGGCGATCGTGCAGGTCGGCCTGGATCGTTTCAAGGCGGCGGTCGGCGGCCCGCAGGTCGGCGCGGGGCCTGGCCAGGGCCGGCGCGGCGTAGCGCTCGTCGATCAGGCCCAGGCGGCTGCGGGCGCTGGCCACCATCAGGATGGCCGAGGC
>JAFEDM010000549.1 GCA_018241625.1 Pseudomonadota bacterium
CGCTCGATGGAGTCGCTCATCCACCACTTCAAGCTGTTCACCGAGGGTTATCGGACCCCGCCGGGCGACGTCTACGCCTGCGTCGAGGCGCCCAAGGGCGAGTTCGGGGTCTATCTGGTCTCCGACGGGACCAACCGGCCCTATCGCTGCAAGATCCGCGCGCCGGGCTATCCGCACCTGGCGGCCATGGACTGGATGAGCCGCGGCCACATGCTGGCCGACGTCTCCGCCATCCTGGGCTCGCTGGACATCGTGTTCGGGGAGATCGACCGTTGAGCGTCCGCCGTCTGGCCCAGGTCCAGCCCGAAAGCTTCACCTTCGCGCCCGCGACCCTGAAGCGGATCAAGGAGGTCATGGGTCATTTTCCGCCGGGGCGTCAGCAGTCGGCGGTGATCCAGGCCCTGTGGCTGGTGCAGAAGCAGGAGGGCTGGGTCTCCGAGCCCGCCATCCGCGCCGTCGCCGAGCTGCTCGGCATGGCCACGATCCGGGTGCTGGAGGTCGCGACCTTCTACACCATGTTCATGCTGGAGCCGGTGGGGAACGTCGCCCTGATCCAGGTCTGTGGCACCACGCCCTGCCAGACCCGCGGCTCGGAAGAGCTGTTGGCGGTCTGCCAGCGCCGCTTCGGCCCGTCGAACCACCTGACCAAGGACGGCAAGTTCTACTGGCAGGAAGTTGAGTGCATGGGCGCGTGCTCCAACGCCCCCATGGCCGCGATCAACGACTACTATTACGAGGACCTGACGGCCGAGAGCTTCGAGAAGCTGATCGACGACTTCGCGGCCGGCAAGAAGCCCAAGCCCGGGTCGGCGACGAAGCGCCAGGGCGCGGCTCCGGAGGGCGGTCCGATGACGCTCGTCGATCCCAAGCTCTACGACGGCTCGCTGGCCAAGAAGGTCAAGATACCGAACCTGCCGGGCAAGCCGCCCAAGGCCGCGAAGGCGCCGGCATGACGGACGCACAAGCCCCTCTAAAGAAGCGCCTGGCGATCATGGCGATCGTCAACGTCGTGGCTGTGCTCGCGGCGGGCTCTCTGCTGGTGGGCTATCTGAAGTTCGGACAGGGCTGGGCGCTGCCCGGCTTCATCGCCGCCATGGCCGTGGGATTCATGGCGCAGATCTGGTTTATCGCCGGCCTTCGCGGCTCGGGTAGGGGAGTCTGAGCGTGGTTGGCATCCTGGCCGACAAGGACCGCATCTTCCTCAACATCTACGGCGTCCACGACTGGGGGCTGGAAGGTGCGAAGAACCGCGGCTGCTGGAACGGCACGGCGGACATCGTCGCCCAGACGCCGGAGTGGATCTGCGACCAGATCAAGGCGTCCGGCCTGCGCGGCCGCGGCGGCGCGGGGTTCGCCACCGGCCTGAAGTGGACCTTCATGCCCAAGCAGGAGAGCGAGCGGCCGCATTACCTGCTGGTCAACGCCGACGAGAGCGAGCCTGGCGCCTGCAAGGACCGCGAGATCCTGCGGCACGACCCGCACCTGTTGATCGAGGGCTGCCTGATCGCCTGCAAGGCCATGCGGGCGCACACGGCCTACATCTACATCCGCGGTGAATACGTCCATGAGCGCGAGCGCCTGCTGGCGGCGATCAAGCAGGCCTATGACGCCAAGCTGATCGGCAAGGGCAACGTCCACGGCTGGGACTGCGACGTGCGCGTGACGCACGGCGGCGGGGCCTACATCTGCGGCGACGAAACCGCCCTGATGGAGAGCTTCGAGGGAAAGAAGGGCCAGCCGCGCCTGAAGCCGCCATTCCCGGCCGGCGCCGGCATCTACGGCTGCCCGACCACGGTCAACAACGTCGAGACCATCGCCGTTGTCGGCACCATCCTGCGCCGCGGCGCGGAGTGGTTCGCGGGCTTCGGCACCGAGAAGTCCACCGGCACCAAGCTGTTCGCGGGCTCCGGCCACCTGAACAAGCCCTGCGTGGTCGAGGACGCGGTCGGCATCTCGGTGAAGCAGCTGATCGAGGACCACTTCGGCGGCGTGCGCGGCGGCTGGTCGAACCTGAAGGCGGTGATCCCCGGCGGCATCTCGGTGCGGATGATCCCCGCCGACCAGTGCGACGAAGCGATCATGACCTATGAGGACCTGCAGGCCCGCGGGTCCGGCCTCGGCACCGGCACCATGATCGTCTTCGACAAGGACGCGGACCTGGTGAAGGCGATCGCGCGGGCGGCCTACTTCTACAAGCACGAGAGCTGCGGCCAGTGCACGCCGTGCCGTGAAGGCACCGGTTGGATGTGGCGGGTGATGGAGCGGATGGTGACCGGCGAGGCCGAGATGGCCGAGATCGACCTCCTGCTCGACGTCGCATCCCAAGTCGAAGGCCACACCATCTGCGGCCTCGGCGACGCCGCGGCCTGGCCGATCCAGGGCCTGTTCCGTCACTTCCGCCACGAGGTGGAGGAACGCATCACCCAATATCGCGCGCGTCCGGGCAGCTATGCCGGCGCCAGCATCGCGGCGGAGTAGGGCGCATGCCGGTTTGCAAGGTCGACGGCGTTGAGGTCGAGTTCGAGCCCGGGATGAACGTCCTGCAGGTGGCCGAGATCGCGGGCAAGGAGATCCCGCGGTTCTGCTACCACGAGCGGCTCTCGATCGCCGGCAACTGCCGCATGTGCCTGGTCGAGGTGAAGCCCGGCCCGCCGAAGCCGCAGGCGTCCTGCGCCCTGCCGGCCGCCGAGAACATGGAGATCTTCACCGACACGCCGATGGTGAAGAAGGCTCGCCACGGGGTGATGGAGTTCCTGCTCATCAACCACCCGCTGGACTGCCCGATCTGCGACCAGGGCGGCGAGTGCGACCTTCAGGACCAGGCCATGGGCTATGGCCGCGACGACAGCCGCTACGCCGAGAACAAGCGGGCCGTCGAAGAGAAGTTCATGGGTCCGCTGATCAAGACGGTGATGACCCGCTGCATCCAGTGCACGCGCTGCGTCCGCTTCATCACGGAAGTGGCCGGCGTGCCGGAGATCGGTCTCATCTCGCGCGGCGAAGACGTTGAAATCACGACCTATCTCGACAAGGCCGTGAGCTCGGAATTGTCGGCCAACGTGATCGACCTGTGCCCGGTGGGCGCGCTGACCTCGAAGCCCTACGCCTTCAACGCCCGGCCGTGGGAGCTGAAGAAGACCGAGAGCGTCGACGTGATGGACGCCCTGGGCTCGGCGATCCGGGTGGACGCGCGCGGCGCGGCGGTGCTGCGGGTGCTGCCCCGGGTCAACGAGGACGTCAACGAGGAATGGATCTCCGACAAGACGCGCTACGCCGTCGACGGCCTGGCCCGTCAGCGTCTGGACCGGCCCTATGTCCGTGAGGGCGGCAAGCTGCGGCCGGCCACCTGGGCCGAGGCGCTGAACCTGGTGGCCGATCGCATCAAGGCCACCGCGCCGGACCGCATCGGCGTGATCGCCGGCGACGTGCAGGACGCGGAGTCCATGAAGGCGACGCTGGACCTGTTCCGGTCGCTGGGCGTGCAGTCCACCGACTGCCGCCAGGACGGCATGCAGCTGGGCGCGGGCCCGCGTGCGAGCTGGCTGTTCAATGCCTCCATCGCCGGGATCGAAGAGGCCGACGTCGTCCTGCTCGTCGGCGTCAATCCGCGCCTCGAGGCGCCGGTGCTGAACGCGCGTCTGCGCAAGCGCTACATGGCCGGCGCGCTGAAGGTGGGCGTCATCGGCGAGGCTGTGGACCTCACCTATCCCTACGAGCACCTGGGCGCCGGGCCGAAGAGCCTGACGGGCCTCGGCAAGGTCAAGAGCGACTTCAACCACGCCCTGCGCGGCGCGAAGTCGGCGGCGATCATCATCGGCGCCGGCGCGCTCAACCGCCCCGACAGCGCCGCGGTGCTGAAGGCGGCGGGCGCTCTGGCCCAGACCTTCAAGATGAGCTGGAACGTGCTGCATAGCGCGGCCTCGCGCGTCGGCGGTCTCGACCTGGGCTTCGTGCCTGGTGCGGGCGGCAAGACCGCCGGCGAGCTGGTGGCGAAGGGCGGCGCGGACCTGCTGTTCCTGCTGGGCGCCGACGAGATCGACACCTCGGCCTCGAAGGCCTTCACCGTCTACCTGGGCACCCACGGCGACCGGGGCGCGCATCAGGCCGACGTGATCCTGCCCGGCGCCGCCTACACCGAGAAGGACGGCCTCTACGTCAACACCGAGGGCCGGGTGCAGCAGGGCTTCCGCGCCGTCTTCCCGAAAGGCGAAGCGCGCGAGGACTGGGCGATCCTGCGGGCGCTCAGCGAGCGCCTGGGCCACAAGCTGCCCTACGACACGCTGGGGCAACTGCGCGCCAAACTGTTCGCCGACCATCCGACCTTCGGCCGTATCGACCACGTCGACGGCCTGGCCGGCGCCGAGGGCTTCGACGCCTCCACGCTGGGTGCGAAGGGCGAGGCCGCCGACGCGCCGTTCAAGAGCGCGGTCGGCAACTTCTACATGACCAACCCCATCGCCCGGGCGAGCGTCACCATGGCTGAATGCGCCGCCCAGGCTTCGGGCGCGGCCAAGATCGCGGCGGAGTGACCATGTCGACACCCCCTGCCGCAAACCTGGCCGTCATCAACGCCGACAACCCGCTGGTCTGGTTCGGCCTCACCGTCGGCCAGATCCTGCTGGTCACCGTGCCGCTGCTGCTGGTCGTGGCCTTCGTGATCTACGCCGACCGCAAGATCTTCGCCGGCGTGCAGATGCGCAAAGGCCCCAACGTGGTCGGCCCCTTCGGCCTGCTGCAGTCCTTCGCCGACCTCGGCAAGTTCCTGATCAAGGAGCTGGTGGTGCCGGCGGGCGCCGACAAGTTCGTCTTCCTGCTGGCGCCGCTGATCAGCGTGACGCTCGCGCTGGGTTCCTGGGCGGCGATCCCGCTGGCGCCCGGCTGGATCGTCTCGAACATCAACGTCGGCATCCTCTACCTCTTCGCCGTCAGCTCCATGGGCGTCTACGGCATCATCATGGGCGGCTGGGCGTCCAACTCGAAGTACCCGTTCCTGGGCGCCCTGCGCTCGGCCGCGCAGATGGTCTCCTACGAGGTCTCCATCGGCTTCGTGATCATCACCGTGATCCTGCTCTCCGGCAGCCTGAACCTCACCCGCATCACCGAGATGCAGGCCGGCGGCTTCTGGAACTGGAACATCCTGGGCGGCGGCGGGCTGAAGAACCTGCCGCTGGCGATCGTGATGATCCCGATGTGCGTGATCTTCTTCATCTCGGGCCTGGCGGAGACCAACCGCCCGCCGTTCGACCTGCCGGAGGCGGAGAGCGAGCTGGTCGCCGGCTACGCCATCGAATACGGCTCCACGCCCTACATGCTGTTCTACCTGGCCGAGACCTCGAACATCATCCTGATGTCGAGCCTCCTGGCGGTGCTGTTCCTGGGCGGTTGGCAGGCCCCGTGGCCGACGCCCTACCTGAACGGCCTGCACGACTGGGCCGGCTCGCTGCTGGTCAGCCTGCATGGCCTGGTCATGCTGATGGCCAAGACCTTCTTCGTCTTCTTCATGAACGCCATGGTCCGCTCGGTCGTGCCGCGCTACCGCTACGACCAGCTGATGCGCCTGGGCTGGAAGGTGTTCCTGCCGACCTCGTTGGTCGCCGTGGCCCTGGTCGCCGGCTGGCGCGTCTACGCCAACGGTGTCGGGTGAGGGCGGTGTTGGTCGTCGCGCTCTCGGCGCTTGCTGGCGCGAGTGTGGCGCTCTGCGCCTGCGAGACGCCGGGCAACAACGTGGCCGGTACCGCTGACTACGACGGGCTGAAGCAGGCGCGCGACGCCTGTGTGGCCAGGGGCGGCGAACTGGTCCTCAAGGACCAGGGCGACCCGGAATACCTCCAAGATTACGTCTGCAAGGTGAAGTGATGTTCAATCGGATCGGCCAGGCGATGAAGGGCGCGGCGTTGATGGATTTCGCCGGCGCCATCGGCCTGGGCCTCAGGTACATGGCCCGGCCGAAGGCAACCGTCATGTACCCGCACGAGCGCAACCCGCAGAGCCCGCGCTTCCGCGGCGAGCATGCGCTGCGCCGCTATCCTAACGGCGAGGAGCGCTGCATCGCCTGCAAGCTCTGCGAGGCCATCTGCCCGGCCCAGGCGATCACCATCGAGGCCGAGCCGCGCGAGGACGGCTCGCGCCGCACCACCCGCTACGACATCGACATGGTGAAATGCATCTACTGCGGCCTATGCCAGGAGGCCTGCCCGGTGGACGCGATCGTCGAGGGACCGAACACCGAGTTCGCGGTCGAGACCCGCGAGGAACTCTACTACGACAAGCAGCGGCTGCTGGATAACGGCGACCGCTGGGAACGCGAGATCGCGAAGAATCTGGAACTGGATGCGCCCTATCGCTAAGACCCGCCGGGGTCTTTCGAAGACGCGAATCCTTTGAGTTTGGACGGGAGCTGACCCAGCCGATGGCCCTGCAGGCGATCGCATTTTACCTGATGGCGGCCGCGACGATCGCAAGTGCGATCGCCGTCGTCTCCGCGCGCAACCCCGTGCACTCGGTGCTCTTCCTGATCGCGAGCTTCTTCTCCGCGGCCGGGCTCTTCGTGCTGCTTGGGGCCGAGTTCCTCGCCATGCTGCTGGTGGTCGTCTACGTGGGCGCCGTCGCGGTGTTGTTCCTCTTCGTGGTGATGATGCTCGACGTCGATTTCGCCGAGCTGCGCCAGGGCTTCGCCCGCTACATGCCGCTGGGCGGGCTGATTGCCGGCGGCCTGGCGGTCGAGATGGTGATCGTGTCGACGACCGTCGCCACCAAGGGCGCGGCGCGGCTTTCCGAGGCGCCGATGGCGTCCGGCTCCGCCGGCCCCAGCGTGCCCAACGCCGAGGCGATCGGCGGGGTGCTCTATACGGACTACGTCTACTTCTTCCAGGCGGCGGGGATGGTGCTGCTGGTGGCGATGATCGGCGCCATCGTGCTCACCCTGCGCCACAAGCCCGGCGTGCGCCGCCAGGTGATCATGGACCAGGTGCTGCGCACCCCGAAGAGCGGCATGCGCATGGCCCAGCCCAAGCCCGGCGAAGGGATCGACCTATGAGCATCGGGCTGCCTCACTACTTGGCGGTCGCCGCCATCCTGTTCACGATCGGGGTGTTCGGCATCTTCGTGAACCGCAAGAACATCATCGTCATCCTGATGTCGGTGGAGCTGATCCTGCTCGCCGTGAACATCAACCTGGTGGCCTTCTCGGTCTTCCAGGGCAATGTCGTGGGCCAGATCTTCGCCATGTTCGTGCTCACCGTCGCGGCCGCCGAGGCCGCCGTGGGCCTGGCGATCTTGGTCACCTTCTTCCGCAACCGCGGCGACATCGCCGTGGACGACGCCTCGATGATGAAGGGCTGAGCATGGACGCGAAGCTCCTCGTCACGATCATCCTCTTCGGACCCCTGCTGGGCGCGATCACGGCCGGCCTGTTCGGCCGCCGGATCGGCAATGTGGCCTCGCAGACGGTCACCACGGGCTTCCTGTTCCTCTCGGCGGCCCTGTCTTGGGTGGTGTTCAGCCAATGGACCTGGGGCCACCTCGAGCCCTTCACCAACGTCTACGCGCCCTTCATCCACGTGGGGAATTTCGTCTCCAACTGGTCGTTCCGCCTGGACGGCCTGTCGGCGGTGATGCTGGTGGTGGTGACCTCAGTCTCCAGCCTCGTGCACCTCTACAGCTGGGGCTACATGGCCGAAGACCCGTCGAAGCCCAGGTTCTTCGCCTACCTGTCGCTGTTCACCTTCGCCATGGTGAGCCTGATCAGCGCGGCGGACTTCATGCAGCTGTTCTTCGGCTGGGAAGGCGTGGGCCTGGCCA
>JAFEDM010000054.1 GCA_018241625.1 Pseudomonadota bacterium
ATAGAACCGCAAGGCCGACGGGACCTAGCGCGGCGCCGCGGCCTGGTCGACCAGGGCCTCGATCACCTGGTCGGCGCGGCGGCCCTCGATCTCGGCGGCGGGCGACAGGATCACCCGGTGGCGCAACACCGGCAGCGCCAGGGCCTTCACGTCGTCGGGAATGGCGTAGTCGCGCCCGTCCAGCGCCGCGCGGGCCCGGGCGGCGAGCGCCAGCTGAGCCGCCGCGCGCGGGCTCGCCCCGCTCTGCAGGTCGGCGGTCTCGCGGGTGGAGCGGACCAGGTCGAGGACGTAGGCCACCACCTCGTCGTTCAGCTTCACCTTGGCCACCGCGGCGTTGGCGTCGCTGAGCGCCTTGGCGGTGACCACCCGCTTGATCCCCATGTCCTTGGGCAGGACCTGGCCGGCGTGGACGCCGTACTCGGCGACGATCCGGCGCTCCTCCTCGCGGCTCGGGTAGCCCAGGGTCTGCTTGAACAGGAAGCGGTCGAGCTGGGCCTCCGGCAGCGGATAGGTGCCCTGCTGCTCCAGCGGGTTCTGGGTGGCGACCACCATGAAGCGGTCGCTCAGCGCATGGGCGGTGCCGTCGATGGTCACATGGCGCTCCTGCATCGCCTCCAGCAGCGCGGCCTGGGTCTTGGGCGGGGTGCGGTTGATCTCGTCCGCCAGCAGCAGCTCGCAGAACAGCGGCCCCTTGCTCAGCGAGAAGGTCGAGGTCTGGAAGCTGAAGATGTTGGCCCCGATGATGTCGGCCGGCATCAGGTCCGGGGTGAACTGGATCCGCCCGAAGTCCAGCGCCAGGGTCTCGGCGAAGCATTGGGCCAGGAAGGTCTTGGCGGTGCCCGGCGCGCCTTCCAGCAGCACGTGGCCGCGGGCGAAGAGGGCGATCAGCAGCAGGTCGACGGTGTCCGCCTGGCCGACGATCGCCTTGCCGATCTCGTCACGCACGCGGCCCGCAAGAGTCTTCACTTCATCGACGTTCACGGGTGATCTCCAGTCTCCAGGCATAGAGCTTGCGCCCGATGGCCAACAGGTCGTCGCGGGTCCGGGCGCCCTGCGCCGCGGCGGTGAGGGTTTCAGGCGCCTCGGCCTCGCGGCGGCGCGCCAGGTCGGCGAGCCAGCGCTCGGCGTCCACGCCGCGCGCGGCGCCGGCCGAGCGGGCCACGAGGCTCCAGGTCAGGTCGGCATAGGCCGGCGCGAGCTCGGCTTCGCGGCGGGCCATGCGCACCAGCCCCGCCGAGTTGTCCACCAGGGCGCGTTTGCCGAGCGCGATGGCTCGCCCCCGCGTCGCCGTCGGGCCGAAGCGGGCGAGCGCATGCAGGCCCATCAGGATCGCCGCCGCGATGCCGCAGAGGGTGGCGGCCAGCCACGGCGGCTCCAGCAACAACCGTCCGATGCTGCGGCCCCGGCCGAAGCCATTCAAGGTCACGTCGAAGGTCACCGGCTGATCGCCGCGCAGGGCGTCGAGGATGGCCAGGCCCGCGCGGGCATTGTCCAGCTTGGCCAGGCCCTGGTTGTTGAGCAGATCGGGATCGGCCAGGACGAGCACGTTGCGTCGCGCCTTCGCATAGGCCAGCACCATCCGGCCCCGTTCGTCCACCAGGGCCGGCGCCCAGTCGTCGCCGGAGATCGTCTGCAGCTGGTCGATCGCCGCGAGCGGCAGATAGGTCCCGGCCTGGAACGGTCCGCCCGCGCCATGCAGCTGCGGACGGGTGATCCCGTCGCCCATGGTGACGTGGGTGGTCTTTGAGATCCCGCCGAGCAGGGGACCGAGCGCCTGGGGCTCCGGTCCCGTCTTCAAGACCCAGCCGATGTGGATCGGATGCGGCGCGACCGCCCACTTGGGCAGCACGATCAGCACGGTCTGCCCGAGGAAGGCGTCGAGGTCCTTCTGCGCGGTGAAGGCCGTGGGCGTGACGACGGTGAGCCCCGGCCGCGGATGTCCGGGCGAGGGCGCGATCCGGCTGACGGCGGCCGGCGAATTCTCGGCCTGCAACATGATCACCGCGCCCTTGAAGCCCACGGCGGAGGACGACAAGGCATGCGCCCCAGGGTCGGCCGCGCCGCGCAGTTCCGGGGCGTAGGTCGCCAGCACCACCAGCCCGGCGAACGAGAAGACGCCGACCAGCACCAGGGCCAGGATGGTGCGCGGCGAGAACGCCGGCCGGTCGGACGCCGTGGCCGGGGCCTCGCTCATCGCCAGCCCTCGGCGAAGGCGAAGGCCTCGTAGTCGCCTCGGGCGGCCGCGAAATCCTCGCGGCTGACCGCGCGCCCGCCGAAGAAGCTGGTCTCCACGCGCTCGGCGATACGGCCGAAGGCGTCGCGCGCGGCGCCGGGCATGCCCTCGAGGCGGGCGATGTCGCGGCTGGTGAGCGCGGGCCGCACGGCGCCGGGACGATAGCCGGCGATGTCGTCGATGCTGCGGAACAGCAGCAGGTGCACGGCCTCGGCGAAGCGGCCGGCGCCGGCCAGGCCGTCGGCCTCCTCCAGCAACGCCCGGGCCTTCTCCGCCTCGGGCCGCCAGGGCGCGACGGGCGCGGCCCCGGCGGGCCTGCGACGCGCGCCCATGGCCCGGACCTCGCGATAGATGAACCAGGCGATCAGCAGGACGCCCACCGCCAGGCCGCCCCAGAACACCACCCGCCACAACGGGCCGAGCTGGCCCAGGAAATCGAACAGCCGCTCGAGCCAGCGGGGCGGCGGCGGCGGCTTGGCCGCGGCGGCGAAGTCGAGTTGCAGGCCGCGGCTCTGGAGCAGCGCCTTGTGCGCCGCCGCCAGCTTCTGTTCCGACGCGGTGTAGGCGTCCGACGCCACGCTATTCCCGCACCCCCCAAGACGGTCGGCGCACGCGCGGCGCGCGCCGACCTCGGGCGCAACCTAGCAGGGCGGCCGAGCGGTGCGAAGCGGGTTGGCGAAGCGGGCTAGCCCGGCGGCAGCATCGCCACGACCGAGTTGGTCTTGGAGATGATCCGAACGCCCTTCAGGTGCTCCTTGGGATAGCCGTCCCAGTCGCCCTTGATCTCGATCGGCGTGGCCCCTGCGGCGCCGGAGGCCGGCTTATCGGCCACGGCGTCCAGCTCGTAGACGCCGTCCTTCGGCGGGGCCGCATAGATGCGCCGCAGGAAGCCGGGTTTGGTGTAGCCGGCCATCGGGACGGAGCCCTTGGCTTCCATCTCCAGGGCGCCGCCCTTGCCGAGCTTGATGGAGGCCGAGTCGACTTTGTCGACCATCTCCTGGCCCTGGTACATCTGCTGCGAACGGCCTGTGTACTTGGGCGCGGCAGGCGTGGTCGCCGCGGCGGTGTCAGACTTCTTGGACGAGTCGCAGGCCGACAGGCCGAAAGCCGCGATTAGACCGGCGGCCAGGATCGCAAAACGCATGAACATCCTCCCCGATTCTTAGGTGAGGAAGCGTGCCCACCATCGGAGCTGCGCCGCAAGGCGGGAACTGGCGCGGCGGTCAAAAACCGCCGGAAACCGCTGGCGCGCACCCAGCCTTGGGCTAGCTTACCGCCGGTAAGAAATCGGGGGAGCGCCAGATGGACCGCAGACTGATGACCGGCGTTTGCGCCCTGGCGCTGAGCCTGGCCGCAGGCGCCGCGCCGGCCGCGCCCGCCCGGCCGTGGATGAACTCCAAGCTCGACCCCGACCAACGCGCCGAGCTGGTGCTGAA
>JAFEDM010000550.1 GCA_018241625.1 Pseudomonadota bacterium
CATGGTGAGGTTGCCGGTGACCTTGTCGGCCGGCAGGGCCCGCAGCTTGGCGAGCGCGGCGGCGTCGGTCCCCTCCACACCCACCGACTTGCCGAAGGCCACGCCGGTCGCCTCGGCGGCCTTCAGCGGCGGGGCCGGGCCTTCGGTGGAGCGTCCCCCGCCGCTCTCGACGATGGCGCGCTGGAACAGGCCCTTGGCCAGGGGCGAGGCCACCAGGGTGTGCACCGAGAAGCCACCGGCGCTCTCGCCGAAGATGGTGACCTGCTTGGGATCCCCGCCGAAGGCGGCGATGTTCCGTTGCACCCACTTCAGGCCGGCCAGCTGGTCCATATAGGCATAGTTGCCTTTCAGCTCGTCCGGGCGCTCGGCGCTGAGCTCCGGGAAGGCGAAGAAGCCAAAGCGGCCCAGCCGGTAGTTCACCGACACGAACACCACCCCATCGCGGGCGAAGTTGTCGCCCTGATAGATCTCCGGCTGGGTGCCGCCATTGACCAGGCCGCCGCCGTAGAACCAGACGATCACCGGCAGCTTCTTCGCCCCCGCTGCGGCCGGTCGCCAGACGTTCAGGTTCAGGCAGTCCTCGCCCAACTCCGTGCCCATGCCCGGATCGTTCTTGATGATGCCCTGCAGGCAGTCGTGGCCGAAGGCGGTCGCGGCCCGCACGCCGTTCCAGTGGGGCGCCGGCTGCGGCGGGCGCCAGCGCAGGTCGCCGACCGGCTGGGCCGCGAAGGGGATGCCCTTGAACGACAGCACCCCATCCTTCACCGCGCCTTGCACCTTGCCGGTGTCGATGGTGGCCACGGTGGGCGCGTCGGCGGCCGAAGCCGCGCTCGAAAGAGCCGCGGTCACGATGCACGCGGCGGAGATCGCCAAGGCGGTCGGCAACAGGCGCCTGAACATCGGAAGTTCCCCCAAAGCCGCGGCTCTGCAACGGCCGCGCGACGCGAGCATGCGGCTCCGCGCCGGCGGATTTCAAGGCCTAGTCACCGCCACTTGGCGCGCCGAGCCTAGCGGTTCGCGGCCACCCAGGCGTTCAGATCGGGATCGTTGGTCACCCGGTAGGGTCGATCCCAGGCGTCCAGGAAGAACCGCTCCATCTCCTTGCGGTTGAACGGCCGCGAGCCGAGGCGCCCGAAGATCGCGATCTGGCCGCCCGTCTCGTCCACCGCCCGGTCGCGGTCCAGCCCCTTGGACAGCGCCAGCGCCGGGGTCCGGGTCTTCGCCCAGGCGATCAGCTCCGGCTTCGGCGGCGGCGAGAAGCCGTAGAAGTTGGGCTGGCTCTCCGGGCTGGTCAGCTGCAGCACCTTCAGCCCGTTCCGGCCGTCCGCGACATAGGCGAACAGCGAGGCGTTGGTGGAGCCCACCACCACGTCCTCGGCGTCGTTCAGCTGCCCGCCGAAATTGGCCTTCTGGTAGATCGTGGGCTTCTCCGGCCGTTTCACGTCGACGATGACCAGGCCGTCCTTCTTGGCCGCCACATAGGCGTAGGTGCGCGCCACATAGACCCGGCGCGCGTCGGCCAGCGGCACGGTGGCCCCGGAAACCAGGAAGGGCTTCTCGAAGTTGGTCACGTCCACCACCTCCAGCCCGCGGCTGTCGGTGACGAAGAGGTAGCGGAACTGCAGGGCGCTCGCCCGCACGTCCGGCAGGTTGAGCGTCGTCACGTGGCGCGGTTTCAGCGGATCGTTCAGGTCCAGAACCACCAGGCCGGCGTCGGCGGCGATGTAGGCGTAATGCCCGCCCAGGGTGATGTGGCGCGCGCCCTTCAACAGGCCGTTCGGGTTCCAGGTCAGGGCGCGCTTCAGGCTGTTGTTGCGCGGATCGCCGTCGGCCAGGGTGTCGACGTTGACCAGGATCAGGCCTTCCTCGGCGTCGGTGATGAAGGCGTAGTGATAGATCGGGTGGAACGGCTGTTCCTGGTTTTCCTGCTGCATCTGCGCGGTGTTGCGGGTCGGCGCGATCGACTGGTTGGTCGGCAGCGCCATGCAGGTGGCGTTCTTCGAGGCGACGTGGGTGTTGTCGCCCAGCGGTGAGAAGGGCGCCGTGACGATCTTCTGCGAGTAGTCCTTGTTGCCGATCTGGGAGACGTCGTAGGCGCGGAAGCCGCCCTTGCCCTCGGCGACGTACATGTACTCGCCACGCAGCTGCAGGCAGCGCGCCGCGCCACCCGTGCCGTGGGTGACGTTGACGATGTCTTCGGCCGCGTCCGCCTCGCCGCCCTTCAGGCCCTTGGCGAAGGGTTTGCCGCGATGCCAGCTGATCAGTTCGCGGTGGTTGCGCTCGACGTGCTGCTTGTAGAAGTCCGGATAGGCGTACTTCTGCAGATAGGAACCGAACACCGCCTGCGGCTCGCTCCACTCGGTCACCCGCACCGCCTCGATGCCGTCGTCCATGCCGACCCAGGCGTGCATGCCCATGAAGTTGACGGTGTTGGTCCCCAGCAGCAGCAGCTGGGCCATGATGGCGTTGTTGTCGTTGGCCTCGGCGACGTGGCAGTCGTCGCAGGTCTTGGTCTCGGTCTTGCGGACCGTATGCGCGAAGTGCGGCGCGAAGGCCTGGCTGGAATAGCCGCTGGCCGCGATCGGCGGCTGCTGCACATAGATCCGTTCGCGATTGATGTTGGTCGAGGACAGCACCAGCGCCGAGGACGAACGCACGGTGGCCACCGTGTGGCCCTTCACCGTCGAGTGGACGCCCAGCTGGAACATGTCGTCGCGCGCCACCTGCGGATTGTAGGTGGCGTAGTTGCGGGTGACGTCGCCCTCGTACTTGTGGGCCTGGGTCTTCCAGTTCGCCTCGATGGGCAGGTGGCAGCCGCCGCACGACGTCGTCCACGAGGTGTGGCAGGCGTAGCACTCCATCTCGCCGTCCTTGTGGGCGAGGTTGGCGGGCGCGACGCCCGGGCCCCACTGGAACGGCTTCCCATCCTGCGGGATCTTGGCCATCAGCTTGGCCCGCGCGGCCTTAGCATTGAAATCGGGGCTGGCGCGGTCGACCGAGTCCTTCACCAGGTGGACGCGCCACTCCAGGTTCGGATCGATGATCGAGCGCTGGACGAGTTCGCGCCGGCCGTCGCGCTCCACCCATTCGAACCGCAGCTTGCCGTCCGGGTTGCGCAGCAGGGAGAGGTCCGTCCCTTGCGGGCTGGCCGCGACGTTCGAGGTGCGCAGCGTCGGATAGGCCGAGACCGTGCCGTGGCAATCGCGGCAGCTGATCTCGATGTTGTTGGCCACCTCGCCGACGATCAGGCCCGAGCCGTGGCTGTCCTGGGCGAAGTGGCAGTCGGCGCACTGCATGCCCTTCTCGGCGTGGATGTCCATCATGTGGACCGCCTTGCCGGACTGGCCGCCGATCGCCTCGAACTTGCCGGCGCCGGCCTTGCGCCACTTCTCAGGATCGTCGTTGGCGACGATCTTGCCGTCCGCGTCCAGCAGGTTGCCGTCACGATCGCGCTTGTAGATGCCGCGGAAGTTCCAGCCGTGGCCGTGATAGTCGGCGAACTGGGTGTCGTGCAGCTTGGGATTCAGGTCGAAGACGTTGCGCAGGAAGTCCAGGCTGGCCCACAGGCCGCGCGGCGCGGCGCCTTCCGGGTTGCGGTCCAGGACTTTGCGCATTTCCGCAGTGGTCGGATAGCGCTGCCGCTCCGGCCACATGAAGGGTGCGTCGGCCTCGTAGTCCCACATGGTGTAGCCGAGGTAGGTGTTCAGGAACATGTTCGGCTGGTGCATGTGGCAGTTCATGCACTGCGACGTCGGGATCGAGCGGGTGAAGGCGTGCTCGATCGGATGACCGCTCTCGGTCTTGCTGATTGTCGGGTCCTTGGTGGCCGACTGGCCGTCGCGGCCGAACTTCGCATAGGTCAGGCTTTGCATCGTCTCGCGGTCGTTGGCGTAGACCACGTGACATCCTGCGCAGCCCGAGGAGCGGTAGTCGGCCGGGCTGGTCGTTGGTGCCCATGAACCACATGAAGGGGTCGTTCAGTCGGGTCTTGTGCACGTTCAGGACCGGGATCGCGACGCGCAGGCCGGTGCCGGGGCCGCGGTTCGACTGGCGGATGTCCGGGCGGCCCGGCTCTTCCAGCTTCTGCGGATCGCCGTTTTCGTCGGGGATGCCGATCTCGGCGAAACCGGTGCCGATGTTGCGCCCGCCGCGCTCGAAAACGCGGAAGATGTCGCTGGGCGGCGTCACCTGCCACCGCGGGATCGGATAGAGGGTTCCGATCGCGCCCTTGGCCTTCTGCTCCGGCGTCACCGCGCCCGGCGGATTACCGGCCGACAGCGTCTTCGCGGGCTCGCCCTTCGCGGTGTAGGCCTCGCCCAGGATGCCGGTCTTGAAGGGCAGGATGCCGTTGTTGTAGGTCGCGCCCTCCAGGAACATGGCGCCGTTGGCCATCAGCGAGCGCTCGGCCTTCTGGATCACATCCAGGTGGCAGGCGCCGCAGGATTCCCGCGCGACGCGGTAGTCCGAGGGGTTCACGAACCGCACGAACTCCGGCGCCTCGCGGTTCAGCAGGGTGTAGCTTTCCTTCGGCTTTGCCGAACCCGGATAGCCCCAGGCCTTCGGATAGCGCGGCAGCACGTGGGCCTTGTCGCGCAGCACAGCGTATTCCGCCGAAGTCTTGGCCAGGCCGGCGCGCGCGGTGACCGTCGCGTCGCCGCCGTGGCAGTCGGCGCAGCCCAGCACCACGGCCGACGACTTGTGCATCGACGGCGCGTCGCTCTCGGTGTGGCAGCTCTGGCAGCCGGCGCTGGCGGCGTGGGCCTCTTCCGGCGTCTCGCCCTGCTTCGCGGCCGGCGCGGTGTGATAGGCGCGGGCGACCGGCTTCTCCTCGTCGCCGGCGGCCAGCAGGGTCGCGGGCGCAGCGATGAGGACGAGCGCCGCCAGCGCTCCCCACAGTCCGCCGTGTCTGCCCTGCCGTCCCATGCCGCTCCTAGAAGTTGAGAATCGCGTTGAGCAACACCGAATAGTACCGGCTGTCGCCATTGCTGTTGGTGAAGAGATCGCGGAAGCCCGAGGTCGGGTCGAACACCGCCAGCGAACCCCGCAGGATCAGGTTCTGGGTCATCTTCGGCCGATAGATCACCGACAGCGAATAGTCCCAGCCCAGGTCGCGCGGGATCGTCCCCTCGTTGCGCAGGTTCTGCAGCACCGCCGTGTCGTCGAACCAGATGTGGTTGATGTTGGTGGTCAGCCGCAGCTGCGGCGTCAGATCGAAGTCCGCGCCGCCGCCCAGGAACAAGGTGCCTGGATTGTTGAAGTTGGACTGGCCCTCGTCCTTCGAGGACCGCAGGTCGGCCAGGACGCCGTTGCGGCCGTTCAGGAAGATCGCCCGACCGCCGCCGACGA
>JAFEDM010000551.1 GCA_018241625.1 Pseudomonadota bacterium
GACCTCGATCGCCGACGTCGCGGCCACGGCCGGCCAGACGATCTCGGACATCCTGGTGCAGATGAAGGCCAACGTGGTGGCCGCGATGGACCCCTCCATCGACACCGCCTCGCGAAACGCCATCGACTCGGCCTTCAAGGCGGAGCTGCGGCAGATCACCCAGGTGATCCAGAACGCGAACTTCGACGGCGCCAACATGCTCAACGGGTCGGTGACCCAGATCAAGTTCATCGCAAGCGCCGATGCGACGGGTTTCATTACGCTTTCCAGCCAGAATATGTCGCTGGGCGGCGGTATCATCACCGTGCCCTCGACCGCCTCGCTGACCACGGTGACCTTCGCGACCAACGTCCTGGCGCAGATCACCAGTTCGATCGCCAACACCAACCAGGCGCTGGGAAACCTCGGCTCGCAGGCCAAGGAAATCTCCAATCACAACACCTTCGTCCAACAGCTTTCCGACCAGCTCACCACGGGCGTCGGCAACCTGGTCGACGCGGACCTGGCCAAGGAAAGCGCGCGGCTGCAGGCCCTGCAGGTGCAGCAGCAGCTTGGCACCCAGGCGCTGTCGATCGCCAACCAGGCGCCGCAGGTCATCCTGTCGCTCTTCAAGTAGCGACGGCAGCGTTCCGTTGGGGCGTAAGGAACAGCCCGGGCGCGCTCGCCCGGGCTTTTTCTTTGGGGATTTTCCGTGGCTTGGCCTGGGCTATGACCGAGTTGTTAACGCCTTCCGGCCTAGATGGAAGCGCGCCGTAACTTAACGCACCAGGAGGGGTGTGTGGGTATGAGCGGGACCGATCTCGCAAAGCTGCGTCTGGCTGGTCATGGTCAGCGCCGCTAACCAGAGCTTCGTGCTGGGGTTGTTCAACAACTCGAGCAAGAACAGCTTTGGGATCATCAGTATCAATCCGTCGATCCTGGCGACCCCCGTCGGGACGGGCTTAGGCGCGTCTTCCGCGGCCACGAAGACCGTTGTCGCGCCGACCGCGCCCTGGAAGACCCCGGAAACCTCCGCCGAGATCAGCCAGAACGTGCGCAGCGCGCTCGCCGGCCAGTCGATCCTCAGCCAATCCTCCACGAAGTTGAGCGCGCCCGATCCCACGGGCGACTACGGCAAGCTGTTCGCCGTCTACCAGGGCCTGTTGTCACTGGAAGACGTCGCCAACACGGCCGCGAAGAACAAGGATCCGCTGCAGGCCACCCAGCTCGACAGGGCGTTCCAGAACGGCCTGTCCCAGCTCACCGGCTTCGTCGGTGGCGCAAGCTTCAAGAACCTGCGCCTGGCGGAGGGGACGAGCCAGACCAACGCCCAGGCGGGGTTGGCGATCAGCAAGCCTGCGACAACCTACACCACCGCGCCGCTGACCGATTCCATGAGCAACGACGTCCCGGCCTTCGACGGCAATGTGGTCTTCAACATCAATGTGACGTTGAACAAGAAGACCACGGCCATCCCCATCGACCTGTCGAACCTGGGCGCCCAGCCGCGCAGCATATCGAACGTCATAATCTACATAAATCAGCAGCTTAAGGCCGCCGGCGTAGAAACCAGGGTCGCTCTGGACCGCATCCCCGGCCAGGCCAAGACCATCACGGCGGCTGGCAGCACGGTCACCCTGCCGGCCGGTCCCGACCAGTTCGCCATGCAGGTGAACATCGGCACCAGCGAGACCGTCACCTTCGATGCGCCGCAGACCGCCAACGCGGTCTATGTGGGCGAGACGGTGGGCGATCCCAACCCGGACAAGGATCCCACCACCAAGGACTCCAACACCAACGCCCAGCTGGTGAAGATCCAGACCGACACCTCGACGGTTTCCGCCGCGCCCCAGAACGGACAGGCCAACTATGTCGCCGGCCAGGTCTTCACCAACAGCCTGGGCGCCAACGTCGGCACGATCCACGCGACCCAGATGGGCGCCGACGGCTCGGTCTACATGCTGGCCGACGTCACCGGGACCGTTAACAAGCAGGCGATCAACGGGACCCAGGACGTCGCCCTGCTGAAGTACGATTCCGCCGGCAACCTCGTCTACACCCGCACCCTGGGCGCCTCGAGCACGGCCACGGGTCTCGGCCTGGCGGTCTCTTCCACCGGGCAGGTGGCGGTGACCGGCTCGGTGACCGGCGGCCTGCAGGGCACAACGGACGGCGCACTGAACTCGGGCGCGACCGGATCCTTCTCGGAAAACAGCGACGGCTTTGTCACCCTCTACGATAACCAGGGCAACGAACTTTGGACCGCAAGGCGCGGCTCGCGCCTGGACGACCAGGCTTCGCAGGTGGCGTTCAGCGCCGACGGCAAGACGGTCTATGTGGCCGGCCAGGCGCAAGGGACCATGCCCGGCGCCTCGACGCCCTCCGGCGGTTACGACGGCTACATCGGGGCCTTCACCACCAACGCCAAGACCGGCGCGCCGCAGGCCGCCTTCACCCAGACCTTCGGCACCACCGCCCAGGACTCGGTGAAGGGCATGGTGGTCGACGGGACCACCATGATCACGGCCAGCGTCGAGAACGGCCGCGCGATCCTGCGCAACTTCGACCTTTCGTCGGGCACGCCCACCCAGGTCTCGACCCGCGACCTGGGCGACCTGCAAGGTGGCTCCATCGCCGGCCTGTCGCTGAACGGCGCCGGCCAGGTGGTGGTGGCGGGCACCACCGCCAACGGCGCGCTCAACGCCGGCGCAGTCACCAACGCGGCGTCCGGCGGCACGGACGGCTTCGTGGCGCAGGTGAACGAGGACCTGCAGGACAGCCCGGCCAACGCCGTCGCCTACTACGGCGGCAGCGGCAACGACCGGGTCACCGCGCTGTCGGTCGCCAACGGCCAGGTGTGGATCGCCGGCGTCGCGGGGACCGACCTGCCGAACCAGCCGGCTGTGGGCAAGCAGGACGGCTTTGTCGCCAATATCGACATCGCCTCCGGGACCGTCGGCTATTCCACCCGGTTCAGCGGCAAGGATCAGATGGCCGCGCCCACCACGCTCGCCGTGGATGCCTCCGGCGCCAGCGTGCTGGACAAGCTGGGCCTGCCTAAGGGCGCGATCGGCGGCGACCAATCCCTGCAGCTCACCGCACAGAGCTCGCTTCGGCCGGGAGAGCAGTTCACCGTGGCCGCCGGCAAGAGCCGGCCGGTGACCATCACCATCGATCCCGGCGAGACCCTCACCACGCTCGCCACCAAGATCAACCGCGCGACCGGTTTCCAGGCGACCGCCAAGGTCTCCACCAACCTGGACGGCAAGCAGCAGCTTTCGATCACGCCGGCGACCATCCAGGCGCAGATCGTGCTGGGCGCCGGCCCGGCGGACAAGAACGCCCTGTCGACGCTTGGCCTGCCGGAAGGCCTGGTTTCGAAGACCACCTTTATCAACGACAAGACCGTGCCGGCCGACGGCGGGCCGCAGATCTATGGCCTGGGCCTGTCCAGTACGCTCAACCTGGGCAGCGCCGCGCAGATCGCCCACGCCCAGGCGGTGATCGTGGCGGCGGAGAACGTGGTGCGACGCGCCTACAACGACCTGGTCGCCGCCTCCAACCCGCAGAGCGCGGCCCAGGAGGCCAAGGCCAAGAACCCGACCGCCAACGCCACGCCGCCCAAGTACCTGACCGATCAGCTTGCGAACCTGCAGGCCGGCCTGGCCCGTCTCACCGGCGGCTCGTCCAGCAGCACCTCGCTCCTGGCCTGACGCGCCACCGTCGGGTCAGGCGCATCCCGGTCTTAACGATCGGGCAGGGACTATGCCGGCATTATGGGGGCGGAGAGTTCGACCCGTACCCAGGCGTATCATGGTCACTGCGGCGAACCAGAGTTATCTGCTCGGCCTGTTCAACACGTCGAACACCAATAGTTTCGGCATCGTCAGCCTGGACCTGTCGTCGCTCGCCGCGACGCCGGTCGCGACAGCGAGCGCCTTGAGCTCCGGCGCGACCGCAGGTTCCGGGGCGTCCAACGCCGTGGCGCCGGCCGCGCCCTGGAACACCCAGGAGACGGCCGCCCAGTCCAATTCGAACGTCCAGAGCGCGCTCGCTGGCCAATCCATCTTCGGCGAGACCGCGCCCAAGCTCAGCACCCCCGATCCGACGGGCGACTACACCAAGCTGTTCAGCCTCTACCAGGGCCTGACCTCGCTGGAGGACATCGCCACCGCCGCCTTGAACAACAAGGATCCGGAAACGGCGACCCAGCTCTCCAACGCCTTCCAGAGCGGCCTGTCGCAGGTCTCGACCTTTGTCGGCGGGACGACCTTCAAGGGGCTGCGGCTGGCGGATGGCACGAACCAGACCAACGCCACCTCGACGTTGCAGATCAACAAGCCGTCCAGCACCTACACGACCGCGCCGCTCGCCACCTCGATGACCGACGACGTGCCGGCCTTCGACGGCAATGCGCAGTTCAACATCAATGTCACCCTGAACAACAAGACGACGGCCATTCCGATCGACCTGTCGAACATGGGGTCGCAGACGCGCAGCCTGTCGAATGTGATCATCTACATAAATCAGCAGCTTAAGGCGGCCGGCGTAGAGACCAGGGTCGCTCTGGACCGCATCCTGGGCCAGCCGCAGACCATCACGGCGGCCGGCAGCACGGTCACCCTGCCGGCCGGGCCCGACCAGTTCGCCATGCAGGTGAACATCGGCACCAGCGAGACCGTCAGCTTCAGCGCGCCGCAGACCGCCAATGCGATCTACCTGGGCGAGACGGTGGGCAATCCGGACCCCGATCACAACCCGACCACCAAGGACGGCGACACCAATGCCCAGCTGGTGAAGATCCAGACCGACACCTCGACCGTGCCGGCCGCGCCGCAGGGCGCCCAAGGCAACTATGTCCCGGGCCAGGTCTTCACCAACAACCTCGGACCCAACATCGGTACGGTGCATGCGACCCAGGTCGGCCCGGATGGGTCGGTCTATATGATCGCCGACGTTAGCGGGACGGTGAACAACCAGGCGATCAACGGGACCCAGGATGTCGCCCTTCTGAAGTACGATTCCGCCGGCAACCTGGTCTACACCCGCACCCTGGGCGCGTCGGACACCGCCACCGGCTACAGCCTCGCGGTGTCGTCGACCGGCCAGGTGGCGGTGGCCGGCTCGGTCACCGGGCAACTGCTGGGGGCCACAGACGGCGCGCTGAACTCCGCCGGCTCGGCTTTCAGCGACGAGAGCGACAGCTTCGTCACCCTCTACGACAACCAGGGCAACGAGCTCTGGACCGACAGCCGCGGCTCGCGACTGCAGGACCAGGCGACTTCGGTGGCCTTCAGCGCCGACGGCAAGACGGTCTACGTCGCCGGCCAGGCGCAGGGCCAGATGCCCGGCGCGGGCGCGGCCCTGGGCGGCTACAATGGCTATATCGAGGGCCTGACCACCAACGCGACGACAGGCGCGCCGCAGGCCGCCTTCACCCAGGATTTCGGCACCAGCGGCCAGGATGCGGTGAAGGGCATGGTGGTCGACGGGAACACCATGGTCACGGCCAGCGTCGAAGGCGGCCACGCGATCCTGCGCAACTTCGACCTGTCGTCCGGAACGCCGGTGCAGGTCTCGACCCGGGATCTCGGCGACCTGCAGGGCGGCAGTATCGCCGGCCTGTCGCTGAACGGCGCCGGCCAGGTGGTGGTCGCCGGCACGACCGCCAACGGCGCCCTCAGCGCCGGAACGGTGACCAGCGCGGCCTCCGGCGGCACGGACGCCTTCGCCGCCCAGGTCAACGAGAACCTGCAGGCCAGCTCGTCCGACGCCATCGCCTACTACGGAACCAGCGGCGACGAACAGGCCACCGGCCTTGCCGTCGCGAACGGCGTCGCCTGGCTGACGGGGACCACCTCGACCGTCCTGCCGGGCCAATCGTCAGGCGCCCAGAATGGCTTCGTCGCCGGCGTCAACATCGCGACCGGCGCGGTCACCTATCAGCAGACGCTGACCGGCAAGGACCAGATGGTCACGCCGACCTCCATCGCCGTGGACGCCTCGGGCGCCAGCATCCTCGACAAGCTGGGCCTGCCCAAGGGCGTGATCGGGGGCGACCAGTCCCAGCAGCTCGTCTCGGAAACCTCACTGCGCCCGGGCGACCAGTTCACAGTGGGCGTGGGCAATATGCCGCCGACCACCATTACCATCGATGCGGGCGAGACGCTGAGCACCCTGGCCACCAAGATCAACCGGGCGACCGGCTTCGAGGCCACGGCGACGGTCCAGACGATCGGCGGCCAACAGCAACTGAGCGTTAAGCCGGCCTATGCCGAGGCGCAGATCGTGATGGGCGCCGGGCCTTCGGGCAAGAACGCCCTGGCGACGCTGGGCCTGCCCGAGGGCGTGCTGGCCCAGACCACCTTCACCAACAACAAGACCGTGCCCGCGGACGGCGGGGCGACGATCTATGGCCTGGGCCTGTCCAGCACCCTGAACCTCAGCGACCCCTCGCAGATCTCGCACGCCCAGGCGGTCGTGTCCGCGGCGATGGGCGTCGTGCGCCAGGCCTACCAGGCCCTGGTGGCGGCCGCGACGCCACAGAACCCGGCCCAGCAGGCGCAGGCCACGAACGCCAGCGCCAACAATCCCGTGCCGACCTACCTGACCGACGAGATCTCCAATCTGCAGGCGGGGCTGGCGCGCCTGACGGGCTCGACCAGCGGCAGCGCCTCGGTCGCGTCCCTGGTCTAGGGCGCCGCCGCCCCAGACCCGCGCTTGAAACCCGCGCCCTCGGGGGCTAGCCAGGGTGCATGGACTTCCTGAAGGACGGCAGGACCCGGCTGGCGCTCGGCGGCGCGGTGGTGGCGCTTCTGGCCGGCCTGGCGATCGCCTGGGCGCTGGTCGCCCAGCATCGCGGCGAGACGGCCCCGCCGCCGCCGGCGTCCCAGAGCGGCCTGGTCATCGATTCCAGCGGCGCGCCGCCGCCCAAGGTCGACGCCGCCAAGACCCTTCGTTGCTTCGTGGCCGGCCAGTATGTGGGCGACCTGGCCCTGGCCGACTGCGCCAAGCGCAACGGCGTCGCCACCGACGCGCTGGATGTCGGCCTCGACCAGACCGGCGCCCTGGCCGCCGCCAACCAGGCCGGGGCGATGATTACGCCCTTGCCGCCGCCGCAGGGCGCCGCGCCGGCGTCGCCAGGCGCCGACGCGTCAGTCGAGTCCGCCCCGCCGCCCGGCGCGACCCCGCAGGCGGCGGCTGGCCCCGTCGACGCCTGCTGGCGCTATGCGTCTGGCCAGTGGCGACGCTTGACGCCGGACATGCCGCTCGGCGCCTGCGCCCAGGCCGTGTTCGCCGGGCGTTGCGAGCGGGCAGGGGACGCCGCCTACGGCCGCTGGGCGCAACAGACCCTGCGCCTGACCACCAGCCACATCGACGTCTCGTCGGACAACCGCAGCTTCCGCCCGCTGATGGACCAGCCGGGGTGCCCGCCCGCTGGGTGATCCGCCGGCGCCGCGGGGCCAGCCGGCTCGCGCATCGCGATTTACTTGTGTAGGTTCTGCAGATGCTCCGCTTCGCCCCCATCGCCGCGCTTGCCGCCGCCGTCGCCCTGACCGCCTGCCAGAAGCAGACCGAGCCGCCGGGCACCACCGGCGTCTGCTACAATGTGGTTCCGCAGAAGGACGGCTCGCTGAAGTACTTCAAGCTGGTGATGGCGCCCAACCTGGAAACCTGCGCCGCCAACCTCGAGGCCATGCGCATCAAGTTCCTCAAGATGGGCGGATCGCAACAGAACATCTACGGCGCCTATCAGTCGAATTTCCTGTTCCTTCAATCGGAAGGCGTCCTCACTTCAACCACCCTGGAAGGTCCACGTTTCGTGGCCCTGGTGCGCACGGGCGACGGTCGTCTGGCGATCCCGGGCGCCATGCCGATGCAGCCGTAACAATAGCGGCAAGAAGTCTGTGGACGGTTCACCCGGGACGTGAACGAAATGGGAACAAAGTCCTTGCCGTGCTGAGGATCGGCGTCTAGCTTGCCAGCGGGCGACAGCCCGCAACCACGGAAGCTTAGGACATCGACATGGCGGGCAGCGTCAACAAGGTCATCCTGATCGGCAACCTCGGGGCAGACCCCGAAATCCGGTCGCTCAACTCCGGCGATCGCGTCGCCAACCTCCGCATCGCCACCTCCGAGACCTGGCGCGACCGCGCCAGCGGCGAGCGCCGCGAGAAGACGGAATGGCACCGGGTCGTGGTGTTCAACGAGAACATCGTGAAGGTCTGCGAACAGTACCTGCGCAAGGGCGCGAAGGTATACATCGAGGGCGCGCTGCAGACGCGCAAGTACCAGGACCAGTCGGGCGCCGAGCGCTATTCCACTGAGATCGTACTGCAGAAGTTCCGCGGTGAGCTGACCATGCTCGACGGTCGTGGCGAGGGCGCCGAGGCGGGCGAGGGCGGCGGTTTCGGCGGCGGCTACGGCAACGGCGGCGGGGGTTTCTCGTCCGGACCGCGCAACCAGAGCTCGGCCCCGCGCGAGGACTTCTCCGCCGACCTCGACGACGAGATTCCGTTCTAGGGCGCGGCGGCCTCGGCGGGCGGCGTCAGCCGCCCTGCTGGGGCGCGTTCGGGTCGGGGCAGCTGTCGCCCAGCCGATGGGCGTCGGTGACCGCGTGCACCGGGATGCTGAGGCCGCCCACGTTCGGTACGACCCGGGCCTCGATATGCATGCTGTCGGCTGTGAAGGTTCCGGACCCCTGGATCGGCACCGGCGGCCCGTCCCGGGTCGCGCACGAGCCCTTCAGCAGGATCTTGCCGCCGCCGACCTCCTTGGTCGGATAGGTGCATTTGTAGATGTGGTTGATCTTGCCTTCCATGAACTTGGCGACGTCGGCCGGCTGGATGCAGCGCCGCTCGGTCTTCTGGGTGGGGAAGGGCGAGGTGACCTTGCTGGTGGTTTCCCAATAGCCTGGGCTGATCGCCTTCTGGGCGGCGGCGGGGCCGGCCGCGGCGGCGACCAGGATGGCCGGAGCCAGGAACAGAGCGACGGGGAGCTGTCGGGTCATGACGCGGGACCTGAGCGGAACATTGCGGCGGAGTTGGGGTGGCGGCGGCCCGCGCGCAAGCGCGGGGTCAACCTGAAGGCGCGGCAAGCTTGCCGATATTGGCCTCCCGGATCTGGTGGCCCGCCTCGTCGTAGAGGAACGGTAGGAAGGCGTAGCGTCGCCCTCGCGTGACCGGCGTCGCCTCGTGCTGCAGGCCGCAAGCGAACACCACCGCCCCGCCGGTCGGCGGCCGATAGGTGCGTTGGCCGAACTCCGGAAAGCGCAGGTCCCCGCCCTCGAATTCCTCGGCGTTCAGGTTGATCGAGACCGCGAACTTCCGGTGCAGGGTGCCGAAGGTCTCGTTGTCGCGATGGGGACGGAAATAGCCGCCTTCGTCGGCGTCGTAGCGCGCCACAAGATAGCGTTCGAGGCGGGTCACCTTGAACTGGTAGGCCTTCTCGATCTCTGGCGCGATCCGCCGTGAAATGCGGCCCAGCAACCGCTCCCGCAGGGCGGGATCGTCGATGAGCACATCGCGGCGCCTCTTGAAGTCGTCCAGGACGCCGACTGTCCGACCGTCGAGGTCGCGCATGACGCCGGACGGCGTGCCGCCCTTGGCGTCATAGAGGTCGATCAGCTCGCGGCAGAGCCCCGGCTCCAGCACGCGGGGGACGATCAGCACGGGCGCGCAGAGCTCCACCCCGGCGTAGTCGTCGACGGACGGCAGGCGATCGAGTTCGGCCACCAGCTCCTGGGTCTGGTCGAGCGCGCCGGCCCAGATCGTCCGGTGCGCAGGGTCCAGCAGCAGCCAGAACGGGTGTTCGGTCCCGTCCGCTTCGAGCGCGCCGTAGAGCCGGCTCACCGTACCATCGGCGTCGAAGAACCAGCGCATGCCGGGGACATGGTTCTGGGCCCTGGCGATGGACTCGGCGTCGTGGACCACCAGGAAGGCGGCCAGCCGCTCGTCGTCGAACAGATAGCGGCGCGACTGGAAGGCGGCCACGGCGGCGTCGCGTTCGGATCCGGAAGGCGGCAGGAAGGCCAGCAACATGTAGCGGCCGACCGAGGTGCTGAAGTGGAACAGGTCAGTCGCGGGCGTCGGCAGGGTGAACCAGGGCGCGGGATCGCCCGGCGTGAACGACGGCGTCCAGGCGGCGGCCATCAGAGCGCCGCCTCCGACGCGCCGACGCGAGCCTCATAGGCCTCGCGCACTCGCTGGCCCGCCTCGTCGAAGAAGAACGGCAGGAAGGCGTAGCGGCGGCCCTGCGTCACCCGCGTCGCCTCGTGCAGAAGGCTGCAGGAGAACACCACCGCGCCGCCCGCTGGGGGCCGGTAGGTCTTGCGGCCGAATTCCGGGAACCGCAGATCGCCGCCGGTGAAGTCGCTGTTCAGGTTTATCGAGCAGGCGAACCGCCGATGGGCCGTCCCCTGGGTGGTCGAGTCCCGGTGGGCGTGGAACACTGCCTTGTCGGCGGCGTCGTAGCAGGCGACGACATAGCGTTCGATGCGGGTGACCTCGAAGCCCAGGCCGCGCGCGATCATCGGGAACAGCCGCCGGGAAAGCCGATCGCGAAGGGTCGCTTGCAGCGCCTCGTCCGTGATGAGGATGTCGCGGCGCCTCTTCAACTCGTCCATCACC
>JAFEDM010000552.1 GCA_018241625.1 Pseudomonadota bacterium
AACCTGCCGTCCAACGCCATTCCCGACGGCGCCTTCAAGACCACCGCGGCGGTTCTGGCCCAGGACGGCGGCGGCCCGCCGGTGGTGCTGACCGCCATCGCGGCGCGCGAACCCCTGCTGCCGGCCAAGCTTTCCGGTCCGGGCGCGCGCGCCAGCGTCGCCGCGGAGATCGCCGAGGGCATGCGCGCCTACACCATCAAGGTCACGGACGTGACCGGCGTGGGCGGCCACGCCCTGCCGGGCGACCGGGTGGACGTGGTGCTGATGCGCGACACCTCCACCGATCCGCAGCGGCACAACTACATCTCCCAGGTGGTGATCCAAGACGTCCGCGTCCTGGGCGTCGACCTGAACGCCGACCCCAACTCCAACAAGCCCGCGACGCCGAACACCGCGACCCTGGAGGTCTCGGTCCCCGACGCGCAGAAGCTGGCCGTGGCCGGCGACCTGGGCAAGCTGTCGCTGGCGCTGCGCAAGACCGGTTCGGCCGAGATCGCCAAGACCGCCGTCATGCAGACCGCCAACATCGTGGGCGGCGCCAGCCGGCCCGTCGCGGCCCGTCCGCGGCGCATGGTCATGGCCCAGGCGTCCGCGCCGGCGGCCGCGCCGCTGATCACCATCGTCGCCGAAGGCGCCCGCAAGGACGGCGCGAGCCGCAGGGCGCCGAAAGCCGCTCCGGCTCCGAAGCTGGCCGACAGCATCCAAGCCCTGCCCAAGGCTGAGGCGGGCGCGGCAGGCTCTCTGGCCGCCGCCACCCAACCCAGCCATGCGTCCTGAGCATCCGGGAGTTCGTGATGAACCAGCGTAACCTGGCCGCCATGCTGGCCGCCCTGACCGCGGCCACCGCCGCGATCATCGCCCAGCCCGTGCGCGCCGACCAGTTCGCGAGCGAGGCCGCGCCCAGCCGCACGATCAGCGTGCCGAAGGACAAGTCCCTGTCCTTCCGCCTGGACGAGCCGGCCACCAAGATCGTCGTGGCCCAGCCCGACATCGCCGAGGTCGTCGCCACCACCGACCGCAGCTTCTATGTGCGCGGCCTGGACGTGGGCTCGACCAACCTCCTGGTCTACGGCCCCGGCGGGCGCCTGATGCAGGTGATCGACGTCCGCGTCGGCGTCGACGCCCAGCTGCTGCAGGCCGACATCGCCCAGGCGCTGCCGAATGAGCACATCACCGTGCGCACCATCGGCGACGGCGTGCTGCTGACCGGCAAGGTCACCAACGCCGGCGTCGCCGTGCGCGCCAAGGCGATCGCCGACAAGGCCGCCCCCGATCAGGTGGTTAGCATGCTGGAGGTCGCCGGCTCGCAGGTGGTCCTGGAAGTGCGCGTCCTCGAGGCCACCCGCTCCACCGCCCAAGACCTTGGCGTGGGCCTGGTCATCGGCAACCGGTCCATCGGGGTGCAACAGGGTTCGGGCGTCGTGGGCGTCGGAGCCGGCCCCAATGGCCTGCCGCCGGTGGGCGTGATCGGCCAGATCCCGCCGATCGCCGCGCTCAACATCGTCGGCCGCAGCGGCAATACGACCCTCGACGCCCAGCTCGCGGCGCTCGAAACCAAGGGCATGATCCGCACCCTGGCGCGGCCGAACCTGGTGGCCATGTCGGGTGAGAAGGCCAGCTTCCTGGCCGGCGGCGAATTCCCGTTCCCGATTCCGCAGGGCGTCGGCCAGATCACCATCGAGTTCAAGCAGTACGGCGTGAAGCTGGACTTCACGCCCACGCTGGAGGACGACGGCAAGATCAGGCTGTTGGTCGCCCCGGAGGTGAGCGCGCTCGACCCGACCAACACGGTGCGCGTCGACAACGTGACCGTGCCGGCGCTGACCATCCGTCGCGCCAGCAGCACCGTCGAGCTGAGGGACGGCGAATCCCTGGCCCTCGGCGGCATGTTCCAGCACACCGCCGAGACCGACATCCGGCAGATCCCGGGCCTGGGCTCGATCCCGATCCTGTCCGCGCTGTTCCGCTCGACGCGCTATCAGCGCAACGAGACGGAGCTGCTGATCATCGTCACGCCGAAGATCGTCACCCAGAGCGACTTCGACTCGGCGAAGGACCGCACGATCTCGGGCGTCGAGCCCGGCATGGCGGGCTTCCTGGTCAACGGCAACGCCCTCGACAAGCCGATGGCGCGCGACCTGAAGGGCCCGGTGGACGATCCCTCGCGCGGCAAGCCTGGCCCGTCCGGCCCGGCCATGGCCGCCGCCGCGCCGCCGGCCAAGCCCGCGGCCCTGGCGCTGCGCGGGGAGATCCCGCCGCCGCCGGTCAAGGCCGCCGCGCCGATAGCCGCGCCGGCCGTGGCGATGGCCAAGCCGCCCGCGCCGACGCCGGTCGAGGCCCAACCGCTCGCGCCGCTGCCGGTTGAGACCGCCAAGGCCGAGCCCGTTCCGGCCGCGCCGGCGCCGGCGTCCGAACCGGCGAAGGCCGCCGTCGCCGACGCGGCGAGCGAAGTGGCGACCGCCGCCGCCGCGCCCGACAGCCCGATCCAGACCCAAACCCAGACCGAAGCTCCAGCGCCCGGAAAGTAAGCGTCCTCCATGAATGCCCAGTCCAAGCATCCCTTCCCTGACCGGCCGCCGGGTCCTGATCGTGGGGCCGGCGCTCGCCGCCCTCGCGCAGGGTCCGCTCGCCGGCGCGGTGCTGGAGCAGACCGGGCTTGAGCGGCTGATCGGCATCGGTCGCGGCGACGCCGACCTGATCCTGATCGACGCCGACGCCTTCCCGCCGCCGTCCCTGGCCGCCGGCGTCCAGGCCCTGACGCTCGCCCAGAACCCGCCGCCGGTGCTGGTGGTCGGCGCGCACCTGCCCGCCGCCGTGGCGCGCAACCTGCTGCGCCTGGACCGCTCCGACATCCTGGACGCGCCCTATGGGGCCGACGCCCTGGTCGCCGCCATCGAGGGCCTGCTGGCCCAGCCGGAGCCGGCCGCGGCCGCGCCGCCCCAGGCCCACGACGTCGCCCGCTGCTGGGCGGTGACCGGCGCGGTGGGCGGCTCCGGCGCCTCGACGATCGCCGTGGAGATCGCCACCCAGCTCTGCAGCCGGCAGACCAAGGAAAAGAGCGTCTGCCTGATCGACCTGAACTTGGCCGACGGCTCCGCCTCCGCCTACCTCGGCGCGACCGCGTCGCTGCGCCTGGGCGAGCTGGCCGCCGCCGCCGACAAGCTCGATCCGGCCATGCTGCAGGCCTTCGTCACCCCGGTGACCAAGCAGCTCGACCTGCTGGCCGCGCCGCGCGATCCCGCCGCCTTCGAGACCGTGGGCCGCGAGGCGATCCTGCGGCTGCTCGAATGCGCCTGCGAAAGCTACGACTGGGTGGTCCTCGACATGCCGCGCCATCGCCGCAACTGGTCGCTGGAGGCGTTGGGCGGCTGCGACGAAGTGCTGGTGGTCTCCGAGCTGACCGTGCCGGCCCTGCTGGCCGCCCGTTCGCTGAGCGACGAGATCGAGCGCGACCTGGGCAACGGCCGCAAGCCGCGCATCCTGCTGAACCGGGTGGCGAGCCGCATGTTCGGGCCCGCGCCCTCCACCGCCGAGGCGGAGCGCGCCCTGCAACGCAAGGCCGAAGCCGGCATCAGCTCCGACTGGGAAGCCGCCGCCGCCTCGGTGAACCTGGGCGGCCCGATCTCCACGCACCGGCCCAAGTCGAAGATCGTCAAGGACATCCAGGCCCTCGTCGAGCGCCTGGCCTCCGAGGCTCAAACCGCGAAGGTCGCCTGATGGGCCGCTTTGGACTCCCCAGCCTGCGGCCCCAGGGCGAGGCCGCGCCGGCGGCGACGCCCGCGGCCGTGACCCCGACACCCGCGCCGGCCGCGCCCGCCGCGGC
>JAFEDM010000553.1 GCA_018241625.1 Pseudomonadota bacterium
GCCACCAATTCCTCGGCGTCGATCGGCTTGACCACATAGTCGTCGCCGCCGCCCTGCAGCCCGGCCACCCGGTCGGCCACCGCGCCCATGGCAGTGAGGAACAGGGCGGGCGTCTCGACCCCGCGCCCGCGCAGCGCCTTCAGGACGGACAGCCCGTCGCGGCCGGGCAGCATGCGGTCGACGATCAGCACGTCGAAGTCGCCGTCGCCCATGCCGGGCGCGAGCGCCGCGTCGCCGTCGTGGACCACCTCGGCGGCGATTCCGGCGGCGGTGAGGTCGTCGGCCATGTGCCGCGCCGTCTCGACGTCGTCCTCGATGATCAGCGCACGCAAGGCGGCAGCCCGGGTTGGAGACGGAAGAGGCAGCATCGCGAGGCGCACCCAGCCTGACAAGATCGCGTCAGGTTGAGATATCTCAATATCCATGTAGGTTCTGTGACAGTTCATCAAATGATGAGGGAAATCAAACGGCTCGTTCGCTCGTCATAGAACTGTCGTTGAACTGATATGTTTGTTTAACTTGAGACTTCGCGCTTCACGCTGTGTGTCCCCCGCAAGTTTGAGGGGGATATCCATGCGCAACAGTCTTTCCGGCCCGCGGCTCTCGCGGCTTCTCTGCGGTTCGGCCATCGGCCTGGCGCTCACGGTGGGCGCGGCCCCGGCCTTGGCGGCGGGTGCGGCCGACGCCGCCGCGGCGTCTTCCGGCGCCGATGCGGCCGGCCCGAAGATCGACCAGGAGAACCCCGACTACGGTCGCCAGGTCAGCGAGCTGGTGGTGATCGGCGAGGGATCCAACGGCGGCCAGGCCACGGCCCCGGCCAAGTCCTCGCTGCAGGCCACCGAGCCGCAGACCATCATCGACCGCAAGGCGATCGACCAGTTCATCCCGACCACCGCCGACTACACCCAGATCCTCAACCTGGCGCCCAGCATGTCGGGCACCTCGTTCAACGGCCCGGGCCTGGGCGAGGCCAAGACCGTGCTGCGCGGGTTCAAGGACGGCGAGTACAACATCACCTACGACGGCATCCCGTGGGGCGACGCCAACGGCCCGACGCACCACTCCACGTCCTTCTTCCCGTCCTCGACCATCGGCGCCGTCGTGGTCGACCGCGGCCCGGGCAATGCCGGCCAGATGGGCGTCGCCAACTTCGGCGGCTCGGTGAACCTGTTCTCGCCCGAGGTCAGCCACGACATGGGCGGCTCCCAGCTGGTGACCTACGGCTCCTGGAACACCGCCATGGCGGTCACCAAGCTCAACACCGGCGACATCGACAAGCTGAACGGCGCCCACTTCCTGTTCAACTTCCAGGAGCTGCAGACCGACGGCTACCTCAGCCACAACGACGCCAAGGGCTACAACCAGCTGGTCCGCGGCGTGATCCCGCTGCCGGAAAACTGGACGCTGACGGTGCTGGCCACTTGGAACCAGACCCGCATCCACACCAACGACAACGCCGGCGCGACGCTCACCCAGGTGGCGCTCTTCGGCAAGAACTTCGCCCTCGACACCAATCCGGCCGACCCGACCTACTACGGGTACAACTTCGTCACCAAGCACACCTGGTTCAACTACGCGAAGCTGAACGGCGACATCACGCCGAAGACCCACGTCGATAACACCGCCTATTCCTACTACTACAAGAACGACACCGAATCCTCGGTCGACCCGACCCTGTCGCCGACCGACATCGCCAACAAGACCGGGCTGGCCACCACCCTGGTTCCCGGCGGCAAGGCGGTCGCGAACGGCGACATCCCCGGCTACACCAAGCTCAACGTCTACAAGATCTACGGCGACATCCTGCATCTCGACCAGGAGCTGCCCTGGGGCGTGACCCTGAAGGCGGGCGTCTGGCTGGAGACGGCCGACACCGGCCCGCGCGCCCGATACGACTACGACGCGACGCTCAGCTTCAACAAAAGCCCGCGGGTGGTCGACTACCGCCAGAAGGTGCTGCCCGGCGTGCCGCAGTACCTGGAGTACCTGCAGAACTCAGGCTGGCACCAGTACGAGCCGTTCCTGGACGTCGAGTGGAAGGTCAACGACAAGCTGACCCTGACGCCGGGCATCAAGTACATCAGCGAAGACATCCACGTGGACGCCGACGTGAACCAGAAGTCGCGTCAGCCCTTCCACGGCAGCCACACCTTCACCCAGACGCTGTATTTCTTCACCGCGAACTACAAGATCCAGGACAACTGGTCGGCCTACGCCCAGTACGCCACCGGTTTCCTGCTGCCCGACATCAGCGTCACCCAGGTGGCCAGCCCGAACCTCAGCGACCTGAACCCGCAGAAGTCGACCAACTACCAGCTCGGCACCGTCTATCACGGCGGCCGGGTCACCATCGACGCCGACGTCTACTACATCGACTTCAAGAACAAGCTGCAGACGGTCACCGTCACCGACCCGGTGTTGGGCCTCGAGACGGTGAACTTCAACCTCGGCGGCGCGGTCTACAAGGGCGTCGAAGGCGTCGTCACCTACCAGGCGACGGATCGGATCTTCGTCTTCGCCAACGGCTCGCTCAACTCGGCCAAGGCCCAGGGCGGGAACACCACGATCGACGGCGTCCCGGTGGTGATCACCGGCGGCAAGCAGATCTCCGGCGCGCCGGAATCCACCGCCGCCATCGGCGCCTACTATCAGGACGAGCACTGGATCGCCTCGATCTCCGACAAGTACACCGGCGAGAGCTGGGGGGCCGAAGGCGAGCCCGCGGCCTACAAGATCCCCGGCTACCACTCCACCGACCTGACCCTGGTCTACCGCTTCGACCGCTACCGGATCGAAGGAGCGATCTACAACCTCTTCGACAGCCAGAAGGTCACCTCGATCAAGCCCGGCAAGACGGTCCCCTACGACCAGTACTACTTCCAGCCGGAGCGGAACTATCAGGTCTCCCTGAAGGTCAACTTCTGATGCGCACCCCCGTCGCGGGCTTTCTTCTCGCCGTGACGGTCGCGGGCGCGGCGGTGGCCCCCTCCGTCGCCGCGCCCGCCCCTTCCAAGCCCGGGAAACCGCCGGCGGTGTCGAAGTTCCTGGAACCGGGCGAGCTCGATCCGGCCCAGGTCCTGCCGCCGCCGCCGGCCGACGGCTCGCCCGAGGCCTTGGCCGAGATCGCCGAGCTGCACCGCCTCGAGGCGATCCGCACTCCGGAACGCTTCGCCCTGGCCCGGCACGACGACGAGTTCGAGGACGTGACCTCCATCGCCGCGCCGCTGGGGCCGGCCTTCGACCTGGCGCTCTATCCGAAGACCGCCCAGCTGTTCGCCGACCTGCGCAACGAGGACAGCGTCGCGGCCAAGCGCTTCAAGGTCTATTTCCAGCGCACCCGGCCCCGCGTCGCCGACCCGACGCTGAACGGCTGCAAGGGCGGCGAGGGCTCCGACAACTCCAAGACCGCCTATCCCAGCGGCCACGCGACCATGGGCTACGCCGCCGCCGCCGTGCTCTCCAACCTGATGCCGGGCAACGCCCAGGCCATCCAGGCGCGGGCGGCCGACTATGGCGAGAGCCGGCTGATCTGCGACGCCCACTATCGGCGCGACATCGAGGCCGGCCATGTGCTGGGCGTCGCTCTGGTGGCCGAGCTGATGACCAAGCCGAAGTTCCGCGAGGAGCTGGAGGCGGCCCGCGCCGAGCTCACCGCCGCCCACATCGCGCCCTAGTGCGGCTTCCCCGGCGCCGTTGACTCGGATCAAGGTCGCGGCGCGCCGCCCCCGCATGATGGGTGGTTGCAGGGGTGAAGTTGTAATTTCACATCTTGGCCCCAAATCCGGCCTAGCTTGTTCAATCGAGCGGACGGACGCCTACGGAGGAGACCGAGATGAAGCCATCGGAAGTCGGCGCGAAGGTGATCGCCGCCACCCTGGCGCTGGGCATGGCGGTGGAGGCGACCGCCGCCGCCGCGCAACCGCCGCCGCCCGGGAGCGCCTACCAGCAGCCCCCGCCGAACTACGGCCCGCCGCCCAACTATCCGCCGCCGAACTATGATCGGCAGCCCAACTACGACCGGCAACCGAACTACGACCGCCAGCCCAACTACGGCCCGCCGCCGCCGCCCGAAGGCTACGCCGGTTCGGCGCCGCCGCCGGGGCAGTACGCGCCGCCGCCTCCGGGGTACGAGCGCTCCGGCTCGGTCTATGACGACCGCGCGCAACGCGCCGACCGTGACTACGCCGAGCGCTATTCGCGCTGGGCCTCCGAGTACTGCATGGACAAGCGCGCCAACAACACCGCCGCCGGCGCCATCATCGGCGGCATCCTGGGCGCGGTGGTCGGCTCCAACGTCTCGGGCCGCGGCTCGAAGACGGGCGGCTCCATCGTCGGCGGCGCCCTGGGCGCGGCCGCCGGCGCCGCCATCGGCCGCAACAGCGCCGAGCAGTCCGGCGCCTGCCCGCCCGGCTACTATCCCCGGTCCGGCGCGCCGGCCTTCTACTCCGGCGGCCCGGCCGTCTACGCGGGGCCCGCCTGGTACAATCCGTGGTTCTTCGAAGGCGGCGTCTGGGTCTACCGGCCCTATCGCTACTGGTACTGGACCCACAACACCTACTGGCGCCCGGGCTGGCGTCCCGGTCCCTGGGACTACCACTACCGCCACTATTGACGGTGGACCGTCATGGCCGGGCCAGGCCCGGCCATGACGGCGCGAAGCGCTACGGGATCAGGGCTTCGCCGCGCCGGCGTCGTACCCCTTCAGGTCCCGCAGGATATGGCTCCCGATCTCGCTCTGCTGGGCTCGGGCGAACAGTTCCGGATTGGTCGAATAGAGCCCCTTCAGATAGGCGACGTCATAGGCCGACAGGCCTGACGGATCGGGGCCGGCCGGGCAGTCCGGGTTCAGGAAATCGATGATCGTCGGCAGGTCGCTGCAGCCCTTGGGGAAGGTCCCGCGGGCGAGGCTCAGCATGGCCACGTCGTCCGAGATCGCCCCGATCTGGTGGCCGACGATCTGGTTGGAATCGACCACCACCAGCACGGCCATGATCTGGCTCTCCAGCCGCACGGTCAGTCGGCTGCCGGCCGTGCCGCCGGGTGTCTGGTGGTACTCGTCATCCGGCTCCACAAGCCCGCCTTCCGGGCGCGTGCCGGTCATGTACCAGGCCTGGAAGGGGTGTTCGACGCGGGCCAGCTGCTCGGCCTGGGCGGCGTAGTGGAAGCCCAGCAATTCCGGATGACGCCGCCGCACATCGTCCATCAGCTTCTGCGGCTCGGTGGTGAACACGATCAGCAGGTTGGGCTTGCAGGGGAAGTTGCGGTTCGGATGCTTGTCGATCGGCGCGCCGACGGCGGCGGCGACCAGCTTTACGCGGGCCGAGACATAGGCGTCGAAGGTCGGCGGCAGGCCGCTGGTCTGCGGGCAGACCGCGCCGCCCCAGCGCGAGAGCTGCCCGATCCGGCTGGGAACGCTGTGCGCCTGCACGAAGCGCTCGACCAGGTCGGGCAGCTTCGCCTGCTCGGCCTTCGGCGCGACGACGGTGAGGCCTTCGACGGTGGTCGCGGGATCGGCCGAGGGGGGCGCGGTCGCGGCGGCTTGGGACGCCAGCAAGGCGAAGGCGATCGCGACGGCGATGGTCCCGCCCGCCATCGCTACACCATCCCGGCCTTGCGCAGCGCCTGGTAGGCCTTGATCACCCGTTGCAGGCGGTGTTCGCCGGAGCGGTCGCCGCCGTTGGCGTCCGGGTGCAGCCGGCGGACCAGCTCGGTGTAGCGGGCGCGGATCGCGGGGCCCTCGGCGTTGGCGTCCAGGTCGAGGTCGGCCAGGGCGTTGCGCTCGATCTTGCCCAGGCGCCGGTCGTCAGGCTCGGCGGTCGGCTTGCCGGCGTTCTTGCCGAACAGGTTGTAGGGGTCGCGGTAACCCGCCTCGCCCTTGCGGAACTTGGCGGAGAAGGCGGCCGCCTCGCGGCTCATCCGGCCGGCCTTCATCTCCCAGGTGGGCCGCCCGCCGGTGAACAGCTCTTCCTGCTGGCGCTTGCGGATCTCGCCCTCGCTCATGCCGGCGAAGAAGTTCCAGTTGCGGTTGTACTCCGCCGCGTGCGGCTGGCAGAACCAGTAGTGCTCGTTCAGCATGTCGCGCGACTTCGGCGCCCGCGCGGTGGCCGCGCGGCGGCAGCCCGGATGGTCGCACGCCCGCTCGCCGGGCTTCAGCGCGTGCACGTCCTCGGTCCGCGCGTCCTCTTCCTCGGAAGGTGGGCGCACGCGGATGTCCAGGAAACGCGGCTTGTATTGAAACGCGGCGGCCATGCGCCAAGTATGGAGCGGAGATATTCCCTTTCAAGAATTGAAGATGCAGCCGATGGGCGCCATATTTGATGCCATTCAAGCCAAGCTGACCGACGCGTTCGCGCCCAACCGGCTCGAGATCGAGGACGATTCCGCGCGCCACGCCGGCCATGCCGGGGCGCGTCCCGGCGGCGAAAGCCATTTCAACGTGACCATCGAGGCCGAGGCCTTCGTGGGCGAGGGCAAGGTCGCCCGCCAGCGGATGGTCTACCGGGCGCTGGCCGAGGAGCTCGCGGGCCCGGTGCACGCGCTTTCCGTCAAGGCCTTGGCGCCGGGCGAGGCTTAGGTCTAACATCCGGAGGCCGCCTCCGCTTCGAGGCGTGAACCAAGAAAAGGGAGGTGGCGTGAAGACCACGATCACCGTCAACGGCCAGGCGCGCGCGCTCGACCTCGATCCGCGCACCACCCTGCTCGACGCGCTGCGCGAGCACCTGCGCCTGACCGGCTCCAAGAAGGGCTGCGACCATGGCCAGTGCGGCGCCTGCACGGTGCTGGTGAACGGGGTGCGGATCAATTCCTGCCTGTCGCTGGCGGTGATGCACGACGGCGACGAGGTGACGACCATCGAGGGCGTCGGCGCGCCGGAAAAGCTCAGCCCCATCCAGCAGGCCTTCCTCACCGAAGACGCCTTCCAGTGCGGCTACTGCACCCCCGGCCAGATCTGCTCGGCCATCGGCATGCTGGCCGAGGTCGAAGCCAACTGGCCCAGCCAGGAGACCGCCGACCTCAAGGGCCGCATCCGGCTCACCGACGCGGAGCTGCGCGAGCGGATGAGCGGCAACATCTGCCGCTGCTCGGCCTATCCGCAGATCGTCGCCGCGATCCGCGCCGTCGCCGGAGAGCCCGCGTGAAGCCCTTCACCTATGAGCGCGCGGAAAACGCCCAGGCCGCCGCCCAGGCCGCCGTCGAGAACCCGCAGACCCGCTTCATCGCCGGCGGCACCAACCTGCTGGACCTGATGAAGATGGAGATCGAGCGGCAGGCCCACCTGATCGACGTCTCGCGCCTGCCGCTGGCGGCGATCGAGGAGGGGGCCGACTGCGCCCTGCGGATCGGGGCCATGGCCACCAACAGCGCCGTCGCCGCCGACCCCCGGGTCCGCAGCCGCTATCCGGTGCTGGTCCAGGCCATCGTCTCCGGCGGCTCGCCGCAGCTGCGCAACAAGGCCAGCGTCGCCGGCAACCTGATGCAGCGCACCCGCTGCGCCTACTTCTACGACACCGCCAAGCCCTGCAACAAACGCCAGCCCGGTTCCGGCTGCGGCGCGATGGAGGGCCTCAACCGCAACGCCGCCGTCTTCGGCGCCAGCGAGGCCTGCATCGCCACCCATCCGTCGGACATGGCGGTCGCCCTTTCGGTTCTCGACGCCAAGGTGGAAACCATCGATTCTCAAGGCTTTAAGCGCCGCCTTGAGCTGGATGAATTCCACCGCCTGCCGGGCGACACGCCGCAGGTCGAGACCGCGCTCCAGCCCGGCGAACTGATCACCGCCGTCGTCCTGCCGCCGCCGCCGGAAGGCCCACAGGCCTACCGCAAGGTCCGCGACCGGGCCTCCTACGCCGGCGGCCTGGCCAGCGTCGCCGTCGCCGACGGCCGCGTCGCCCTGGGGGCCGTGGCGTTGAAGCCCTGGCGCGCCGCCAGGGCCGAGGCCGCGCTCACCGCCGGCGCCTCGCCCGCCGAGGCCATCGCCGCCGAGCTGGAGGGCGCGCAGGACCGCGGCCGCAACGGCTTCAAGATCGACCTGCTGTCGCGCCTGGTCCCCGCGGTCATCGCCCAAGCGAGAGGAGATGCGGCATGAGCTCCGTCGCCGACTGGGCCCTGCCCAATCCCGTCTCCGAGAACCGCGCCGGCCTGATCGGCAAGGCGGTCGACCGCTACGAGGGCCCCCTGAAGGTCACCGGCACGGCGCCCTACGCCTACGAGGTCGAACCGCCGTCCCCGCCGGCCTACGGCGCCCTGGTGCTCTCGACCATCGCCCGGGGCCGCATGACCGGCGTCGACACCGCCGCGGCCCTGGCCGCGCCCGGCGTCAAGCTGGTCTGGAGCCACCTCAACGTCCCCGAACAGGCCGAGCGGGAGAAGGTCGCCGACTTCTGGCAGGCCCAGCCGGTCCCGGCGTTCGATTCCGACCGCGTCCGCTACTTCGGCCAGCCGGTGGCCGTGGTCGTCGCCGACACCCTGGAGAACGCCCAGGCCGCCGCCCGCCTGGTCGCGATCGCCTACGAGGCCGAGGATCATAAGGTCGACTTCCTCGCCTCGCTCGACGCCGCCGGCGACCCGCCGGGCGAGACCGACGTCGAGGTCGGCGACTTCGAGGCCGCTTTCGCCGCCGCGCCCGTCCAGCTCGACGAGACCTGGCGCACCCCGCTGCAGAACCACTGCCAGATGGAGCCCTGCGCCACCACCGCCTGGTGGGAGGGCGAGCGCTGCATCGTCCACACCTCGGTCCAGATGGTCCGACGCACCGCCCAATCCCTGGCCATGACGCTGAAGCTGCCGAAGGACGGTGTCCACCTGCTGACCCGCTACATCGGCGGCGGCTTCGGCGGGAAGGGCGGCTCCTACGAGGACCTGACGCTCGCGGCGCTCGCGTCGCGCGAACTGGGCCAGCCGGTGAAAATCGCGCTCAGCCGCCAGCAGATGATGTTCGCCACGATCCACCGGCCGGCGACGGTGATGCGGGTCCGCCTGGGCGCGACTAAGGACGGGCGGCTCACCGCCATGTCGCTGATGACCACGACCCACTGCCAGACCCGCGGCGCCTTCACCGAACACGCCTCGAACTTCGCCCGCAGCCTCTACGCCGCGCCCAACCGCCTGACCGGCCACCGGCTGGTGAAGCTGGACCTGCCGCACGCCGGCGCCATGCGCGCGCCCGGCGAGGCCTCCGGCATGCTGTCGCTGGAGGTGGCGATGGACGAGCTGGCCGAGCAACTCGGCCTCGACCCCATCGAACTGCGTGTCATCAACGAGCCGGAGGTCGACCCCGAGACCGGCAAGCCGTTCTCCGTGCGCCAGCTGGTCCGCTGCATGCGCGAGGGCGCCCAGCTGTTCGGCTGGGACAACCGCAACCCGATCCCGGGCCAGGTGCGCGACGGCCGCTGGCGGGTGGGGATCGGCATGGCCGCCGCGATCCGCGGCAACTTCCTGCTGCCCGCCCGCTGCAGCTTCACGGTCGACGCCATG
>JAFEDM010000554.1 GCA_018241625.1 Pseudomonadota bacterium
CCCTGATCGTGGACGGAGGGCTGTCGCTGTGAGCGCGCACCCAGGAGCCCCGGGCCGGTCCGTCGAGGGCCTGGTCGCCTTCATCACCGGCGCGGCCAGCGGCATGGGCCGCGCCACCGCCGAGGTCTTCGCCGCCGAGGGCGCGCACGTGGCCCTGTCGGACATCTCCGCCGAGGCCGTGCGCGAGGTCGCCGACGACTTGGTCCACCGTGGGATGAGCGCCGAGGCCTGGGCGCTGGACGTCGCAGACCCGGCGGCGATCCAGGCCGTGGTCGCCGCGGCGGCCCAGCGCTTCGGCGGCCTCGACATCGTTGTCAACAATGCCGGCATCAGCGCCTTTTCGCCCATCGATTCAGACAGCTATGAGCATGTCTGGACGCGGGCGTTCGACATCCTGATCACCGCCCAGCAGCGGATCATCCGCTCCGCCCTGCCGCATCTGCGCAAGTCTGCCAGCGCTCGAATCGTCAATATCGCCTCGACGGAGGCCCTGGGCGCCACCAGCCGCGACAGCCCCTATGCCGCCGCCAAGGCCGCCGTCACCGGCCTGACCCGCGCGCTCGCCGTCGAGCTGGGGCCGGAAGGCGTCACGGTCAACTGCGTCTGCCCCGGACCGATCCTCACCGGCATGACCGAGGGCCTCCCGGAAGCGGACCGCGAGACCTTCGCGCGCCGCCGCACGGCGCTGCGTCGCTACGGTCGCCCGGAGGAGGTTGCGCAGATGACGCTCAGTCTCTGCCTGCCGGCCGCCAGCTACATCACCGGCGCGACCATCCCGGTCGACGGCGGGTTAATGGCCCGCAACGCCTGACGAGGAGCCGTCATGCAACTCCGCACCGTCCTCTTCACCGCCGCCGTCACGGCGCTCGCTCTGCCGGCGGCCGCCCAGACGATCATGACCCGCGAAGTCCCCGATACGAACGGCCTGCAGATCACCGAGCTGAAGGTCAATCTCGCGCCTGGCCAGGTGGGCCGCCCGCATCACCACGGCGGCTTCCTGGTGGCCTATGTGCTGAAGGGGACCGTCGTCAGCCAGGTCGAAGGCGAAGCCGAGCACACCTACAAGGTGGGCGACAGCTGGATAGAGAACCCCGGCGCCCACCATGTGGTCAGCCGCAACCCCAGCGCCACCGAACCGGCGGAATTCCTGGTGGTCTTTGTGGCGCCGAAGGGCACGGTGCTGACGACTCCGGATCCTTGAGGACCTTCCGATGACCGACCTCGCCGAACGCCGCATCCAGGTCGTCCGCGACCACATGGCCCTGGAGGTCACCCACGACTGGGACGGCGTCATCGCCACCTTCGAGCACCCACGCTACGAGATGGCCACCGGCGCCGTATTCGACGGCGAGGCCGAAGTCCGCCGCTACTTCGCCCAGTCGCGCACGCCGTTCCCGGACCAGGGCAACGAGATCATCGCCATCGCCCATGCCGACGACACCGTGCTGGTGGAGTTCTGGCTCACCGGCACGCACCTGGGCCCGCTGCGCCTCGCCGGCCGGACGGTCGAGCCGACCGGCAAGGCCTTCCGCGTGCGTATGGCCGCGGGCTTCGAGTTCGCGCCGGGCAGCGAACCGCATCGTCTGCGAGCGCCCCTATTTCGACGCCGGCGCGGTGGCCCGCGCCCTCGGGCTGGCCTGACCCCGCGCCGGATCGTCAGGGCATCGACAGCAGGTCGGGCTTGCCGGTGTCCAGGTCGACCGGAACCGAAACGTGCTCCTGCACGATCCACCAGGCGTCGCCGGTCTTGCGGTAGATGTCGGTGACCCGCACGACCAGCTTCATCGGCGCCCCGGCCTTGTCGGTGGATTCCGTGGTCTGGATGCTGTGGCTGTAGGCCACGTCGCCGGACACCGTGATGGCGAGGTCCGAGATCGTGAACTTCACCGGGTTCGCGTAGAAGGCCAGGAAGCCGTCCCAGTCCTTCTTGTAGGCAGCCCAGCCGACATACTGGCGCGGCGGGGTGACATCGAAGACGAACAGGCCCTGCTTGGCGTAGACCGACATGATCCGGCTGACGTTCTTGGCGTTCACCGCCGCGGCGAAACGCTTTTCCAGCGCGGCGATCTGAGCCTGGTCGCTCGGCGGCGCCTTGGCCGCCGGCGCCGCCGGCGCGGCCGCGGCTTCAGCCGCCAGGGCTGAGGTGGCAGCGCCCGCGGACAGCGCCACGGCGGCGCACATGAACGCATAGGACTTCGTCTTCATCGGTAGCCCCCCGGGATTCGGCCGGTTGCCCCGGCGCGTCGCGGACGGAAAGTCCGCAATACCGACGTTATATCGCCGATCGGCGGCGCACCGGCAGATGCACATTTTTGGCGGTCGCAGCGTTTCAGAGCCGATACAGGACTTTGCTTGCCAGCCGGGCGCGGCGGGCGAACACTCCGGCCAAAAGCATTGGGGAGCGAAGCATGCGTATTTCGACCGGGATGGCGCTCGCCGTCGTGCTGGCGGCCTCGGCCGCGGCCGCCGCCGACTATCACGCTCCGAAGAACGGTTTCGGCCAACCCGACCTGCAGGGCGCCTGGACCAACGCCTCGCTGACCAGCCTGCAACGGCCGGCGATGTTCAAATCCCTGACCCTGACGGACGCGGAAGCAAAGGCCCTTGAGGCGCGCCGCGCCGCGGCCCGCGCCAACGCCGACAAGCCGACCGATCCCAATTCCGGCGCGCCGCCGTCCGCCAACGATCCCGGCGGCTACAACGCCTCCTGGACCGATCCCGGCGTCACCCTGGGCCGCATCAACGGCCAGGTGCGCACCTCCTGGATCGTCGATCCCGCCAACGGCCGCCTGCCCTACAGCGAGGCCGGCCACAAGCTCTACGTCGACACCCTGTCGAAGGCGCGGAACAGCTGGGACGGGCCGGAGAACCGGCCCCTGGGCGAGCGCTGCGTCCTGGGCTTCGGCTCCACAGCCGGGCCGCCCATGCTCAACGTCCTCTACAACAACAACTATCAGATCGTTCAGTCGAAGGATTCCGTGGCGATCCTGGTGGAGATGAACCACGACGTGCGCATCGTGCGGCTGGACACCCGGCAGCACCTGCCGGACCACATGCGCCCCTGGATGGGCGACTCGATCGGCTGGTGGGAGGGCGACACCCTGGTGGTCGAGACCACCAACTTCAATCCGGGCGAGAGCCTGCGGCCCTACTTCGACAACTCGATCCTGCTGTCGCCCGGCGCCAAGGTGACGGAGCGGTTCACCCGCGTCTCCCCGACCCAGATCCTCTATCGCTTCGAGGTCGACGACCCGACCGTCTACACCCAGGTTTGGAAGGCGGAGATGCCGATGACCGCCACCAAGGGGCCGGTCTACGAATACGCCTGCCATGAGGGCAACTACGCCCTGCCCGGCATCCTGGCCGGCGCCCGCAAGGCCGAGAAAGACGGCAAGAAGATCGAGGCGGTGGACGTCAGCGGGCGCTAAGGCGCCGTTTTCGTTCAGGCCTTGGCCGTCACCAGCCAGCAGGCCATGTCGAACCGCGCCGCACCCTCGCGGACGAAGGGGGCGTAGGCCGCCACGATCGCCTGGGCGGCCTCCGCCCGCTGCGCCTCCGGCAGCATGCGGAAGGTCTCGCCCGTCGCACCCACCTGGGTGACGAAGCTCGCAAGCTGGCTCTCAGGCAGGACGCCGGGCGCGTCCCAGGCTTGGGTCTCGATGTCCGACCATCCCGCGGCGGAGAGCACCTCCAAGATCCGCGCCTCGCGGGCCAGGCCGAACTGACCCGGGGCGTCGGGCTCATAGCGTCGCAGGTCGGGGTTGAAGGTCCGGGCGATCCGCGCGCCGGTGGTCATGAACGGGTTCTCGTCCGGGCCGCGCCACGCGGCGAAGGCCAGCCGGCCGCCCGGCCGCACCGCGCGGCGGATGTTGCCGAACGCCGCCGCCGGATCGTCGAAGAACATCACCCCGAAACGCGAAACCGCCGCGTCGAACGCCGCGGCTTCGAAGGCGAAGGTCTGGGCGTCGCCCAGGGCGAAGCGCGCGGACGCCAAACCCTCGGCCTTCGCCCGGGCGGTCGCCGCCTCGACGAGCGGCGCGGAGATGTCGACGCCCAGGCAGCCTCCGGCCGGACCGACCTGTCGCGCCATAGCCAGGGTCACGCCACCGGCGCCGCAGCCGATGTCGAGCACACGCCCGCCCTCGCCCGGAAAGCCCAGCCGCACAACCTCGTCGGCGATCGGTTGGAACATGGCGTCCAGGACCGGCTGCAGCCGCACCCAGATCGCGCCGTTGTCGGCGTTCCAATACTGCGCCTGGCCCTGGTTCGGACCGTCCGGCAGGGTGGTCATCGACAAGTCCTCCCGCGACCGCCGGAAGCCTATTTCAGCTCCAGCCCCTTCAGGTCGCCCGCTTCGCGCCAGTCGGCCAGCACCTTGGCGAAGGCCACGGGCCCCGCGCCATAGGAGCCGTTGCGCACGCTCATGGCCCGCACATTGCCCTCGTTGTTGTAGTAGCCGGGCGTGCATTCCTCGAGGAACTTCTGGCGCATCAGCGACAGGTCGATGATCGTCTGCACCCAGGCGTCCTCCGCCTCCTGGCTGGCCTCGATCAGCCGCACCTGCCGCTCCGAGGCATGGTTCAGCACATAGGCGATATGCTTGGCCTGCTCGTTGATCATGTGCGGAAAGTTCACCGAGAACCCGGACTGGGTGTTGGAGATGATGAAGACGTTCGGGAAGCCGCGGCTGTAGAGCCCGTGCAGCGTCGAGACGCCGTCCGCCCACTTCTCGGTCAGGGTCTGACCGCCGCGGCCATGGAGCTCGTAGCCCGAGCGGCGGACGTAGCTGGTGCCGACCTCGAAGCCGGTCGCATAGATGATGCAGTCCAGCTCGTACTCGACGCCGTTCGCCACGATCCCCCTCTCGGTGATCCGCTCGACGCCTTTGCCGTCGGTGTCGATGAGGTGGACGTTCGGCCGGTTGAAGGTCGCCAAGTAGTCGTCGTGGAAGCACGGCCGCTTGCAGAACTGGTTGTAGTAGGGCTTCAGCGCCTCGGCGGTCCTGGCGTCCTTGACCACGCTGTCCACCCGGGCGCGCACCTGCTCCATCTTCTTGAAGTCGGCGAGCTGCATCAGGTCGGCCGGGTTGCCCACCGCCTGCCCCGCTTCCGCCTGCTTGCGCGCGAGCAGTAGGATGTTGCCGATGATGTCGGTCCAGCCGTCCTTCACCAGGTCCTCAGTCTGGAAGCCACCGCTGGTCAGGATGGTGAAGTTGTCCATCCGCTCCTGCTGCCAGCCGGGCTTCAGGGACGCGGCCCATTCGGGGTCCGTCTTGCGGTTGGCGCGCACGTCGATCGACGACGGCGTGCGCTGGAAGACGAACAGCTCGCCAGCGCCCGCGCCCAGGTGCGGCACGCACTGCACGGCCGTCGCCCCCGTGCCGATCACGCCCACCCGCTTGCCGGCCAGGCCCGTCAGCCCGCCCTCCGATGTGCCGCCCGTGTAGTCGTAGTCCCACCGGCTGGTGTGGAAGGAATGGCCCTTGTAGCTCTCGACGCCCGGGATGCCCGGCAGCTTCGGCCGGTGCAGAGGGCCGTTGGCCATGACCAGGAACTTGGCGCGCAGGGCGTCGCCGCGGTTGGTCTCGACGATCCAGCGCCCCAGTTCCTCGTCCCAGGTCGCCTTGGTGACCTCGGTCTGGAACAGCGCGCCCTTGTAGAGGTCGAAATGCTCGCCGATGGCCCGGCAGTGGGCCAGGATCTCCGGCGCCGGGGTGTACTTCTCCTTCGGCATGAAGCCGATCTCTTCGAGCAGCGGCAGGTAGATGTAGCTTTCCACGTCGCAGGCCGCGCCGGGATAGCGGTTCCAGTACCAGGTGCCGCCGAAGTCCCCGCCCTTCTCGATCAGTCGCACGTCCTGGATGCCAGCCTCGCGCAGCCGCGCCCCAGTCAGCAGGCCGCCGAACCCGCCGCCAACCACCACCACCTCGACCTCGTCGGTCAGCGGCGCGCGCTCGGACCGCGTCACATAGGGATCGTCCAGATAGTGGGCGAACTGGCCAGCGATCTCCTGGTACTGCTCGTTGCCGTCGCCGCGCAGGCGCTTGTCGCGCTCAGCCTGGTACTTGGCGCGCAGGGCTTCCGGATCGAAGCCCAGGTCCTGCGCCGGCGGCGCGCTTTTCGCCGCGTCCAGGGTGTCGGTCATGGCCTCGGTCCTCGCCGTTTTGAACAACTGTTTGAGGATGAAGCTAGAGGTGACGCCGCGACAATCAAGGCGTCATCGGCGCGCGGAGGGTGCGGATCGATCGCGTGACGGCGTAAGCAAACCTTGACCGTGGGAGGAAGGCTTTAACCTGATCGGCCGATAAGGGGCGCCATGGCCGCTATGCACGCCAGCAAGGAACCCGCCAAAAGCGGGGCCGCCGGTTGGGGATTCGACTCCCTGCCGATCCCTATGGCCGTGCTGGACGCCCAGCTTTCCATTCTCGAGGCCAACGCCGCCTTCGCCGAACTGATGGGCGTGCCCGCCGCCAGTTTGATCCACGAGCCCTTCGGGCAGCGCGTCCGCGCGGTGGCCCTGGAGGCGCCCGAGGGCGAAGGCGTCCAGACCTTCCAGTTCCAGTGTCCGGACGGCCCGCGCTGGCTGCGCCTCGATCTGCAGGAAGAGCCGCATACGCCGGGAAGTGAAGGCCGAATCCTGGCCCTGCTGGTGGACGTCACTGGCGAACGCACCGTGTTGGAGCGGATGAAGGCGGATTTCGTCGCCCGCGGTCGCTTGATGCAGGACGCGGAAGTCGGCGTGTGGCGCTTCGACCCCGAGGCCGAGCTCTACTATTTCCCCACCGAGTTGGCGCTCGGCCACGCGGATATCCAGAAGCCGGTGCCGGTCGCCAACCTGCGCCTGATCCAGCACCCCGACGACGTCGCCATCGACGACGCCATCCGTCAGCGGTTGACCACCGAAGAAGGCACCGCCGAAGCCGACATGCGGTACATGACCGGCGATGGCGGCTGGCGCCATCTGCGGGTGCTGTACCGTTCCGGCCGCAAGCTGAAGTCCGGCCTCTACGAGATGTACGGCCTCAGCCAGAACGTCACGGACCTGGCCCAGGCGCGTGACGAAGCGCGCGACAGCGCCGGGCGGCTCAAGCTGGCCATGGCCGCGGCCCGCGCCGGGGTGTTCGGCTATGACTACGTAGGCGGCGGCGGATACTGGTCGTCGCAGGAATTCCGCGACCTGGTGGGCGAGGATGTGGTCGCCGCGGCCGGACAGGCGGAAGACCCGCGGGTGATTTTCCACCCGGACGACCGCGACACCATGCGGGTGCTCGGCAAGGCCAGCATCGAGGCCGGCCGGCCCGCCGCGGGCGATGCGCGCGTCCTGCATCCCGATGGCGAGCGTTGGGTGCGCGTCTACTACCAGATCGAGACCGACGCCGCCGGCCAGCCGGTGCGCGGCATCGGCCTGCTGCTCGATATCGATGAGCAGAAGCGTCAGGAACTGGCGCTTCAGGAGGCGCGGGAGCTCGCCGAGAGCGCCACCGTGGCGAAGTCAGGCTTCCTCGCCTCGGTCAGCCACGAGATCCGCACCCCGATGAACGGCATCGTGGGCGTGCTGAACCTGCTGAAGCGCGAGAACTTGACGCCGGAGGGCGGCGACCTGCTGGGCGAGGCCCTGGCGTGCAGCGACATGCTGGCCCAGCTGATCGACGACGTGCTGGACTTCTCCAAAATGGAGGCCGGCAAACTCGACCTGACGCCGGCGCCCACCGATCCCGTGGCGGTGATGAGCAGCGTGGTGGCCCTGCTGCAGCCCCAGGCCGACAACAAGAACCTCTACCTGCGGGCCCTGGGTCCGGAAGCCGGCGCGGCCCGCTGGGCGATGATCGATCCGATCCGCCTGCGGCAGTGCCTGTTCAACGTCATCGGCAACGCCGTGAAGTTCACCGAGACCGGGGGCGTCGAGGTCCGGATGGGCTTCGTCGAAGGCAAGGCCCCCAAGCTGCGCGTCGAGGTGCAGGACACCGGCGTCGGCGTGCCCGAGCACGCCAAGGCGGCGCTCTTCGACCGCTTCCAGCAGGCGCATACCGGCGCCGACCGCAAATTCGGCGGCACCGGCCTGGGCCTGGCCATCTCCCGCAATCTGGCGCGGATGATGGGCGGCGAGATGGGTTTCGAATCCGCCGAAGGCGTCGGCTCGACCTTCTGGTTCGAGCTGGACGCGCCGCCCGCCGAAGCCATAGCGCCGGCCGCCGCCGGAGCGGCCGGCGAAGCGCCACTGGCCGGCCTGAAGATCCTCATCGTCGACGACAACCGCACCAACCGCCTGGTCGGCCTGAAGTCGCTGGAAGCCCTGGGCGCCGCCGCCGAGACCGCCGACCGCGGCGAGGCCGCGATCGCGCTCGCCTCGCAGGGCGGCTACGACCTGGTCCTGATGGACGTGAACATGCCCGGCATGGACGGCCTGGAAGCGACGCGCCGCATCCGCGCCCTGCCCGCGCCGGCCTGCGAGGTCCCGATCGTCGCCCTGACCGCCGACGTCATGACCCACCACCAGGCGGCCTACCAGGCCGCCGGGATGAACGGCTTCGTCCCCAAGCCCTTTTCCCCCGTCCAACTGCTGACCGAAATCGTCCGCATCGCCGGCTAGAACCGGTCACAGTGACGCCGGGATTTCGTGGTTCTGTGGCGCCATGCGGACGCGGCCGGCCAGAACGATAAGCCTCGCCTTTTCGGTGCTTTGCCTGGCGCGCGCGGCGGAGGCCGGCACGGACAGCGGCGGCCTGTCAGCCCACGATCTCGCCCTGCTGAACCGCCTCACCTGGGGCGAAACGACCAGCTCCGCCGAGGAGATGAAGGCGCTGGGCGCCCGCGCCTGGCTGGAACGCCAGCTGCATCCCGCGGCCTCCGACCGACTGGCGCCCGCGGCCCAGGCCGAGATCGACGCCCTGGCGATCAGCCGGACGCCCATGGCTGAAACGGTTGTGACACAAACCGCCATGGCGCAGGCCGCCAACAAGCTCACCGACCCGGACCAGAAGAAGGCCGCCCAGCAGGCCTATCAGCAGTCGCTCAACGATCTCGGCCGCCAGGCCGCGACCCGCCAGCTGCTGCGCGACCTCTACTCGCCCGACCAGCTCCAGGAACAGATGACCTGGTTCTGGATGAACCACTTCAACGTCCACATGTACAAGCGCGACATCCGCGCCATGGTCGGCGACTACGAGGACCGCGCCATCCGGCCCCACGCGCTGGGCAAGTTCCGCGACCTGCTGGCCGCGAGCCTCAAGCACCCGGCGATGATGCGTTACCTGGACAACGACCAGAACGCCGCGAACCATATCAACGAGAACTACGCCCGCGAGATCATGGAGCTGCACACCATGGGCGTGGGTTCGGGCTACACCCAGAAGGACGTGCAGGAACTGGCGCGGATCCTGACCGGCGTCGGCGTCGACCTGAACCCGGATCCGCCGAAGCTCAAGGCGGCCTACCAGCCGCTGCTGGTCCGCGAAGGCCTCTTCGAGTTCAACCCCAACCGCCACGACTTCGGCGACAAGGTCCTGCTCGGCCACACGATCAAGGGGTCCGGCTTCGGCGAGGTCGACCAGGCCTTGGACATCCTCAGCCGCGAACCCGCCACCGCCCATCACCTCTCGGCCCAGATGGCGGCCTATTTCATGGGCGACGATCCGCCGCCGGCGCTGGTGGACCGCATGGCCAAAGCCTTCCTGAGGAGCGACGGCGACATCGCCGCGACGCTGAAGGTGCTGTTCGCCAGCCGCGAGTTCGACGCCTCGCTCGGCAAGACCTTCAAGGACCCGATCCACTACGCTGTCTCAGCCGTGCGCTTCGCCTACGACGACCGGGTGATCCTCAACACCTTGCCGATGCAGAACTGGCTGAACCGGATGAGCGAGGGGCTCTACAACCACGAGACGCCCGACGGCTATTCGATAAGCGCGGCGGCCTGGGACGGCCCGGGCCAGATGGCCGTCCGCTTCGAAATCGCCCGCCAGATCGGCTCGGGCTCGGCCGGCCTGTTCAAGCCCGACCAGCCGCAGGCGAAGGACCAACCGGCGTTCCCGCAGCTGCAGAACGCCCTCTACTACAAGGCGGGCCTCGACCAGACGCTCGCGCCCGCCACTCGCTCCGCCCTCGGCCAAGCGGTCTCGCCCCAGGACTGGAACACCCTCTTCCTCGCCTCGCCGGAGTTCATGCGCCGATGAGCCTGCCCACCGGTCGCCTCAACCGCCGCCGCCTGTTGAGCCTGTCTGCCGCCGCCGCGCCCGCCCTGGTTGCGGGCCGGGTCTGGGCCGCGCCCCAGTCGTCGACCCGACTGCTGGTCGTCTTCCTGCGCGGCGCCTACGATGCCGCCAATGTGGTGATCCCGACCGGAAGCGACTTCTACTATCAGGCCCGCCCGACGCTCCACATCGCCAAGCCCGATCCGGCCAATCCCGACGCCGCCCTTCCGCTGGACGCGGACTGGAGCCTGCACCCGGCGCTGAAGGACACCGTCTATCCGTTGTGGAAGGCCGGTCAGGTCGCCTTCGTGCCCTTCGCCGGCGCCGGCGACGACCTCTCGCGCAGTCATTTCGAGACCCAGGACACCATCGAGCTCGGCCAGGCCCTGGGCGGCTCGCGCAACTACGGCTCCGGGTTCATGAGCCGGCTGTCCGCCACGCTCAACGGCGCCCAGCCCATCGCCTTCACCGACCAGCTGCCTCTCACCTTCCGAGGCGGCCGGCCGATCCCCAACGTCGCGGTGGGCGCCGTCGGCAAGCCGGGCGTCGACGACCGCCTCGCCGGCCTGATCCAGAGCATGTACCTCGGCCAGGACCTCGGCCCCTCGGTCGCCGAGGGCTTCCAGGTGCGTGACGAGGTCTACAAGTCCGTCTCCGCCGAGATGGTCGCCGCCAACCGCGGCGCGGTGTCGCCGAAGGGCTTCGAGCTTTCCGCCCGTCGCGTCGCGCGGCTGATGAAGGCAAACTACAACCTGGGCTTCCTGGACATCGGCGGCTGGGACACCCACGTGAACGAGGGCGCGGCGCAGGGCTATCTGGCGGGTCGCCTCGGCGAACTCGGCCGCGGCCTCGCCGGCTTCGCCGACGAGATCGGCCCCGACGCCTGGAAGGACACCGTGGTCGTGGTGGTCTCCGAGTTCGGCCGCACCTTCCGCGAAAACGGCGACCGCGGCACCGATCACGGCCACGGCAGCGTCTATTGGGTGCTCGGCGGCGGGATTAAGGGCGGCCGTCTGGCGGGCGAGCAGGTTCAGGTGGTCGAGGCCACCCTCAACCAGAACCGCGACTATGCCGTGCTGACCGACTATCGCAGCCTGATCGGCGGCCTGTTCCAGCGGGTCTACGGGCTGAACCAGACCCAGCTCAACCAGGTCTTCCCGGCCGCCCGGCCCGCCGACCTGAAGCTGGTCTAGGCTTCAGGCGACCAGCGCCTTCTCGGACAGGCCCTTCAGCATCCGCAGGCCGTCGTCGAACTGCGGCCCGACCATCTTCTCCATGGGGAAGACGGCGTGCATCAGCTTGCTCATGAAGGTGTGCGGCCCGCTCATCGCCCAGGTCACCTTGCTGCCCGACCCGTCCGGCTCGACGGTGAACTCGGCCACGTTGTTCGCCTTGAACGGCTTGGTGAATTTCAGGTCGATCACCACCTTCGACGGCGCGGCCGCCTCGGTGATCTCCATGCTGCCCGATCCGGCCTTCCTGCCGGCCCAGGCGTATTGCGCGCCGACCCCGCGCGCCGCGCCGGCGTAGGTCTTCTGCAAGTCCGGATCCATCTTCTCGAACGGCGACCAACCGGACCAGGCGCGGAAGTCGTCGATGTGCGGATAGATCTCGGACGCCGGAGCATCGATGTGGATCGAGCGGGCGATGCGGAAGCTGTCGGCGGCCATGGCTTGTCCTCCTGGAGAGATGTTCGCCTGGAAGACGGTGTTACGCCAGCGGCGCCGACATCGACGGCAAAATTTCCGCCCATCGCCCGGCAGATGACCTTGGCTTGCGTCCTACCCGACGCGGTCCAATAGTCCGTCCAGCGCCGGGGACGGCGCCTGGGGACCCATGCATGCTCGATCATCTCAAGCTCGCCAGACTGGCGGCGGCCGTCGCGATCCTGGCCGCCGCCTCGCCGGCGCTGGCCGCCACCTATGCGCTCGAGCCCACGCCTTCCACGGT
>JAFEDM010000555.1 GCA_018241625.1 Pseudomonadota bacterium
TCGTCCGAACCGACGGGCGATCAGGCCCAGGTCCGGGAGTTCCATGGCGCCTTCCACCTGGCTGTGTCTGGCCAGGATCTGCTCGATGAGCGTTGAGCCGGCGCGGGGCAGGCCGACGATGAAGATCGGCGCAGGGTCGCCCGCTCCGGTGCCGCGTCGGATCTCGAACAGGGTCGGCGTGAAGGTCGCCCGGGCGCGCTTCACCGCCGCGGTGGTCTCGTCGGCGTCGTAGGGCGTCAGCCGCCGCCGGATCGCCGCGCCGGCGCTGTAGTGGCCGAACGCCGCCTCGGCCTCGCCGCGGTCCTCCAGCGCCTTGCCCAGCGCATAGTGCAGATGCAGCCGATCGTCGTCGGCGAGGTCCGGCCGGGCCAGGGCGGCGCCGATCGCCGCCTCGTCGGCGTCCGTCAGCGACCGGGTCTTCAGGTTGGCGAGACTCCAGTAGGCGTCGCCGAGGCCGGGGGCGAGCGCCAGGCTCCTCCGGAAGGCGGCGACCGCGTCGTCGCGGCGGCCGACCGTGCGCAGGTTGTGGCCATAGTTGAGCCACAGGCGCGGCTGGCCGGGAAACCGCGCCAGCAGATCCTCGTAGATCGCGATCACCCGCGCGTCTTCGCCGACCAGGGCGAGGCAGGCGGCGTGCAGGTTGAGATAGGCCGGGTCGTCCGGCGCCTGGGCCAGCAACTGTGCGGTCTGAGCCAGGGCGGCCTGAGCCTTCTGCTGACGGAACAGGGCGTCGGCCAGGCTGAAGCGTGCGCCGTCGTGGCCGGGCTCGAGCTCGAGGGTGCGTTCGAACAGCAGCTCGGCGTCGCCATACCGCTGCTGGATCAGGTAGACCTCCCCCAGCATCCGGGTGGCCTGGGCGTCGCCCAGCCGCCGCGCGAGGTGACCGCGCAGCATGTGTTCCGCCTCCGCGATCCGCCCCGCGAAGATCGCCTCGGCCGCGGGTTTCAGGGCGGGATCGGTTACTGCGGCGCGGCGATGTTCGGCGAAAGCCGCCTCCGCGCCTACCTGATCCCCCGCAGCGAAGCGCAGATCACCGAGGGCCCGCCACGCGTCCGCCAGGTCGCGGTTCGTCGCCACTGCGTGACGCAGCGCGGCGTCGGCCGCCGGAGTGTCACCCAGGGCCAGCAAGGACAATCCCAGCTCGTAGTGCGTCTGGGCGGCGCGCGGCCAGGCCCGCGCCAGCGGCGCCAGCACCGCCCTGGCCGCCGCCGGATCGCCCAGCCGTCGCCGCGCGGAGCCCAGGATCAGCAGCGCCCGGGGATCCCCGGGCGCCGCGCGCAACAGAACCTCGGCCTGTCGCCCCGCCGTGGCGGGGTCGCTCGCCAGCAAGGCCGCGGCCTGTTCGATCGCCACGACGGGGTCGGTCGGTGTCATCGCCCGTCGTGGCTCCCCCATCAGAAGGTCACCGTGACACGCCCGTAGTAGTAGCCGCCGTTGATCCCATAGGGCGAGAAGGTCATGGGCGCGTTCCAGACGTTGCCGCCCGTCGCCGGCCGGCCGATCGAAAGGTTGGGCACGGTGGGTGGCATCTTGTCGAAGAGATTGTTCGCCCCGACCTCCAACTTCACCGCATCGGTGACTTTGTAGGCGACCATGATGTCGGTGATCGCCGCGGCCGGGATCTTCAGATTGGTGGTGATGTTCGCCGTCGAGGTGAGCTCCGAGGACTCGCCGTAGATCGACTCCCGCAGGTTCGCGCTCCACTTGCCCTTGGTCCAATAGGCGTTGCCGACCACCTTCTCCCGCGGCGTGGCGGTCGTCAGGCCGGTGAGCGCATTGGGCGAAAGCAGGCTGGTCTGGGTGATCACCGTTGGCGCCGCGGAGAAGTCCTGCGCAGGCAGCGGCGCCAGCTTGGTCACGTCGGTCTTGTTGTAGTTGACGCCCAGGGTCCAATCGACGTGGCCATACTCGCCGAAGTCCGACGCATAGTTGACGGTGGCCTCGACGCCCCGCGTGCGGGTGTCCACGGCGTTGGTGAACACCGAGATGCCGGCGTAGGAGATGCCGGAGTCCAGAGTGTTGCCGTGGGCGGTGATGGCGTTCAGCACCGCTTGCGAGATGACGACGTTCTTTCCGCCGCTGACGATGGAGCCATAGAGGAAGCCGGTCGTCTGGATGCGGTTCTTCACGTCGATCTGGTAGGCGTCCAGGGTGACCTGCACGTTGTCCATCGGGTGGGCCACGAAGCCCAGGCTGTAGTTGTTGGCCTTTTCCGGCTTCAGCGGCTGGAAGCCCGCGATCACGGCTGGTCCGGAATTGGCGGGCAGCTGTACGGTGGCCGACGAGGGCGAGACGTTGGTGCCCGAGTAGAACTCCTCCTGCAGGGTCGGCGCCCGGAAGCCGTTTGAGATGGTGCCCCGGACGGCGAAGGCCGGGCTGAAATCGTAGCGGCCGGTCAGCTTGCCGACGGTCGCGTTGCCGAAGTCGCTGTAGTCCGAATAGCGGCCGGCCAGATCGATGTGCAGGTTCTGCACCGGGTCCATCGCCAGGTCGACATAGAACGCATAGTCATGGCGGGTGTGGGTCCCGGCGTTCGACGGATCGTAGCCGGTGAACGACTGCGCGCCGGCGCCGAAGTAGGACGAGGGTTCGCCGGCCACGATGGTGAACTTGTCCTGCCGGTACTCCGCGCCGAAGGCCAGGACCAGCGGCTTGGCCATGCCGACGTCCAGCGACTTCACGATGTCCAGGTTGCTGGTCCATTCGCTGAACCGGAACGTCCCGTCGTAGAAGTCGCGTTGCGGCACGATCTGGGTCGCCGACACCGCCGCCAGGACCGGGAAGAGCTGGGCGTTGGCCGAGTTCTTGGTGAAGATGTCGTCGTTGTCCTGGCCGTAGGTCGTGGACAGGTCCCAGTCCCAGCCCTCGACGCTGCCCTTGACCCCGAGGCCGAACGAATAGTCGTCCTCGGCTAGAGATTCCGTGGGGTTGAAGCCCTGCGAAAGCGGGAAATACTTCACCCCTGCCGACGTCGTGCCCGAGATCTTGGTCGGGACGCGGTAGTTCTCGTAGGAATCGGCGTTGCGGTGGCTGTAGCTGCCGGTGCTGTAGACCGAGACGCCACCGCCTAGGTCGTAGCCCGCGTTGTAGAAGAAGTTGTAGATATTGTACTGCGCGTCGCCGTTGATCAGGTTGACCCTCGGCGAGCCGGGAAAGGCCGCCGCGCCGGCCGCGTCGACGGCGTTGTCGGTGGCCAGCAGCTTGCCGTTGATGTCGAACAGCCGCCGGTCCGCGCCGCCATGGGCGGTATGCTCGTGGTAGCGCTCCTCGAGCGTCACGTTCACCCAGCCCTTGTCGCCGATCTTCATGCCGTTGTTGAACGACCAGGCGCCGGTCTTGCCGCCGTCCTCGTAGTTCTGGCCGGCCGTCGCATTGGCTGAGCCGCCTTCGGCGTTGCTCTTGAGGATGATGTTCACCACCCCGGCGATGGCGTCGGACCCGTACTGGGCCGCCGCGCCGTCCTGCAGGACCTCGATGTGGTCGATCGCACCGACCGGGATCAGGCCCAGGTCCGCCGTCGCCGCGCCGGAGTAGGGGCTGCCGCCCAGCACCGCGAGGTTCGACGTCGCATGGCGTCGCTTGCCGTTGACCAGCACAAGCGTGTCGTTCGGGCTCAGGCCGCGCAGGGCGGCCGAAAGCGTCAGATTGGCCGCGTCGCCGCCGAACGCCTGGGCGTTGAAGGACGGCAGGTTCTGGGCGATCGCCTGGATCAGGTCCGGCGGGCCGACGGTCTTCAGCGCCTGCGCGCCCAGGACCTGGATCGGCGCCGGACTGTCGGCGGCCTTCATGCCCGTGGCCCGGGTGCCTGTGACGATCAGCTCGTCGACGTTGGAGGCTTCCGCCGCCCCGGCGAAAGCTGGTGAGGACGCGAACGCGGAGAGCGCGATCAAGCTCGCGCCCACGAATAGTTTGTTCATGCCGAGATCCCCCGTTTTGTTGTGGAGGCCCGACCGAACGTTTCTTCCCTACCACCTGTGCATTGCTGCGATCAGGGCTGGGGCATGGCGCGATGTCCACGTGAGGCAGCACGAATTGTCGGCGCGCACCGCAAAACGCGCCGTTAGACTGCAAATCACCAAACGCGGCGCCTGCAAATATTACAGTCCCGAGACAACAGCCCTCGCCGCGGCGTCCAATTTTCGGGCGCCGCCGCCGGCCTGGGTCGTGTTCGGGGCGATCAGGCCTCGCCGCTGACCAGGGCGCGGATCGAACGCAGTTCGTCGACCGCGCCGGGGCGTCCGGCGCGGGCGAAGGCCATCAGCTCCTGCACTGCGCGCAGGGTGCGCGTCTGGCTGGGCGGGCGGCCGCCGCGGCTGCGATTCAGGCGCAGGGCCCGCTGCTTCAGGACGGCGGTCAGGCTGATCTCGTCCAGCCAGGCCGACAGAGCCCCGCGGATCGCCCACTCGGACTGATCGGCCTGCGCCTCGATCCGCGCGACCATGCCGGTCTCCTGGGCGTGCTCCATCAGGGCCCGGGCCTCGGAGGCGCAACGCTTGAGTGTGCTGGAGGGGATCGATCGGTCCTGGAGGATTTCCGCGATCGCGGCTTCCAGGTGGCCTTCGGGATCAGGTTCGGAGAAGTCGAGGAACAGGGCCAGTTCGGCGATGTCTTTCGCAAAGCTTCGCCCCCCGACGTTCTGCCGAACGCCGGTGTCCGTAGACGATTGGGTTTTGTCCATATTCACGCCAGTTGGTGTGCCAGATTGCTGTGAACTTACGCAGTGCCCAGCATAAAAGCCACATAATAGCGTGCTTTTTCAGGCGCGTTCTGTGCGCAACTATTGCGGGATTTCAGGAACGTCGGGATACGAAGCCGCGACGGGGCCCAGGCCGTCTATCAATTGATGGAGTCGCGGCGCGAACCGCCGCCAGTGATCGACGCCGTCGGTGAAGATGGGCCGACGCACCTGTTCGGAGCTGGCGGTCCGCACCGCCCGGTCGTTCTCGTAGAATCGCAGGCAGCCGTCCTCGAAAGGCAGGCCGCAATGGGCCAGCAACTGCCGCACCTGCGCCTCCGGCTCGGCCACCAGGCGCTCGTAGATCACCCGATGGACCCGGCCCGGCAGGACGGCGTCGAAGTGCGCCATCAGCTCCACATAGTCGCGATAGTAGCGGGCCAGGTCGCCGAGGTCGTAGCTGAACGCCTGGCCCACGGCGAAGTGCTGCTTGAATGCGGAGAAGCAGCAGCCGACCGGGTGGCGTCGCGCATCGATGATCTTCGCCTTGGGCAGGATCAGATGGATCAGCGCCACATGGGCGAAGTTGTTGGGCATCTTGTCGATGAAGAAGGGGGCTCCGCGCTTCCGATGGACCTTCGCTCGCGCCAGGTATTCTTCGCCCAGGGCCGCGAACTCCGCGGGAGACAAGGCCGCCAGGATGTCCGGATAGGCGCCCTCGGACGGGCGCGCCGCGCCACCGCCCAGCCGCCAGGCGATGGCCTCAAGGTCCGGCAGCTCCTGGGTGCCTTCCACCAGGCTGTGGCTGGCGAGGATCTGTTCGATCAGGGTCGAACCGGAACGGGGCAGGCCGACGATGAAGATCGGGTCGACGGCCTCTGAACCAGAGCCGGCGCGCGCCGCGAAGAAGGCCGCGTCGAACAGCGCCTTGCAGCGGGCGACGTGGCCGGTCAGCTCCCACGGATCGTAAGGCTGGCTCCTCCGGCGCAGGGCGTTGGCCTGGACGTAGAGTTCGAAGGCTTCGTCGTCGCGACCGGCGTCCTCCATCGCCTTGGCCAGGGCGAACTGCAGGTGGAAGCGATCCTCGTCGTCCAGGTCCTCGTCGGCGAGCCCGGCGGCCATCTGGGCCATGTCGTCAGGCGACAGCGCCACGGTCTTGAGGTTGGCCAGGCTCCACCAGGCTTCGCCCAGGGCGGGCCGCAGGCGCACGGCGGTGCGATAGGCTTCGACCGCCTCGGCCTGGCGTCCGAGGGTCTTCAATGCGTGGCCATAGGCCATCCAGGTGAGCGCCAGGTTCGGCTGGGCGTCGAGCACCGCCCGATAGGCCGCGGCCGACGCCTGGAAGTCGCCAACGCGCGTGCGGGCGGCGGCGCCCAGTTGCAGATAGACCGGATGACCCGGCGTCTCGCGCAGCAGCCGGTCGGCCTGGGCGACGGTCTCGGCGGCCTTGCCCTGGCGATGGAGGGCGAGAGCATAGGCGAAACGCGCGGCGGTGAAGCCGGGCGCCGCCGCCAGGGCCCGCGACAGCAGAGCCTCGGCGTCGTTGTCGCGGCCCGCGCGGGCGGCGATCTCGGCGAACAGGCGCAGGGCTTGAGGATCGTCCGGCGTCCGGTCGAGCGCGGCGCGGGCCTGGGCGTGCGCTTCGACGAGTTGGCCGTCGATCAGCGCCTGGGCGGCGGCGGCGAGCTCCGCGCGGGTCACCGAGGCCTTGATCTGCCGTGCGGTGGCCAGGTCGGCGCCGGCGATGTCGCCCTCCAGCCGCAGGCGCTCCGCCTTCGCGGCCCAGCCGGCGGCGTCGTCGCTCATTGCGCCTCGTAGCCGAAGCGTTCGACCCAGGGCGCCAGGCGCGGCAGGGCAGGCGCGAGCTGGGCCCTATAACGCCGCCACTGTCCCACGCCCTCGGCCGACAGGCCGCCGGCCAGCTGCGCGCCCGACGGTGTGGCGATGCCCCGATCCTTCACTCGCTGGGCGAAGTCGCGCAGGGCGTCGGTCCAGCCAAGGCCGATGGCGTCGCAGGCGGCCCGCGCGGTCGCGTCGAACTCGGCGACCAGGGCCTCGTGGCGCACCACGTGGTTCGCCACCACCGGCGTCATCAGTCCCGCGATGGTCATAGCCGCATCGTAGTAGGCGGCGGCGCCGGGCAGGGTGAGGAGCTGATAAGCGGGCGCGCTCATGGCAAAGCGACGGCGATAGCAGCTCAGCACGACGTCGCGTGGGTCGCGCTGGGCGAACAGGATCTTCGCAGCCGGAAACAGTCGGGCGATCAGCGGCAGCTTGAAAGTGTTCAGCGGGTGCTTGTCGACGAAGACTTTGCCCTGGGGTTTCGCGCCTTCCTCACCGACCCGGGCCCAATAGGCTTCGCGCAGCGGATCGAGCTCGGCGTCCGACGCGCCGGCGAGGCGGTCCAGGTCCCCGGGTGTGGCCAGATAGGCGCGCAGCGCCGCCGACAGGGTCTCGCGCTCCTCCAGGGTCTCGACGTCGGGATGGCTGCCCAGCACCTGCTCCAAGAGGGTGGTGCCCGAGCGGGGGAAGCCCATCAGGAAGACATGGCCTTTGACGCCGTCAGGCAGCGGCCGGCCCGCGACGCGCCAGGTTTCGGCCGGGATGGCCTCCAGCCGTTCGATCATGCCGCGGGCGAACTCCAACGCCGTGGGCTGGCCCGCGAAAGCGGGGGCGTAGGCGCGCCAAAGCCCCATGTTGCAGGCGGCATAGGCGGCGAAGGCTTCCGCCGTCCGGCCCTGCGCGTCCAGCACGTCGCCCAGTTCGCCCTGGGTGAGCGCCAGTTGCTGCGAGGCGATCTGTGGCTCGGCGATCAGCGCCTCGAGCCGGCGCTGGGCGGCCGGCGCGTCGCCGGCGGCCAGCTCGGCGGCGGCGGCGACGCGAACGGCGTCGGGATAGCCCGGCTGGACGGCCAGGACCCGCTCCGCCAAGGCCTTGGCCTCGACGTGGGCGCCGCGGCGGCTGGCGATATTGGCGAGGCCGGCGAGGGCGACGGCATTGTCCGGCTGCAGCTCCAGCACCCGGCGATGGGCGGCCTCGGCTTCCGGCAGGCGGCCCAGGGCTTCCAGCGTGCCGCCGCGGGCGGCGAGCGCGCCGGCGAAATCGGGCGCCAGGGCCAGGGCGCGGTCGAACTCGGCCAGGGCCTCGGCATGACGCTCGAGGCGGGAAAGGCACAGGCCGAGGGCGTTGCGCGCGCCGGGGTCAGCGGGCGCGAGTTCGGTGGCGCGCCGCAGACGAGCCAGCGCCTCGTCCAGCCGCCCGTCCTCCTCGGCCCGCAGCGCCGCGAGGTTCAGCACCAGGGGATGTTCGTGGCCCGCCGCTAGGGCCTGCTCGGCGAGGGCGGCGGCGCGGGGATAGTCGCGGGCGTCGAGGGCGGCCTTGATCTCATCGAAGATCGCCGGGCGCGCCGGCGTTCTGGATGCGGCCGATGGCGGCGCGGCGGTCTGGGCGGTCAGGCCGGTAAGCTTGATGGTGGTGCGGCCGGTCTTCCAGGTGGTCAAGGCGCTCTCCAGCCGCGAGCTGGCGGCTCTAAATCCTTGTCTGAATAGCGGAAAGCCGCTTCGGCGATAAGGGGCGCCCCAAAAAGAAGAGGGCGGCGGATCGCTCCGCCGCCCCCAACTGTTGGTTCCTGTTCCGGTGTTAGAAGTCGGCGGTCAGGCCGACGAAGACGTAACGGCCCAGGGAGTCGTAGGTCTGGGCCCAGACGTTGCCGTTGCAGGGACCGGCCGGGCAGTTCGAGGAACCCGTCAGCGGCGGATCCTTGTCGAACACGTTGTTCACGCCCACGCGGAAGTTCAGGTTCTTGTGGACCGTGAAGTTGGCCGTCAGGTCGATGTAGTTCTGCGCGGCGAAGGACCGGTCGGTCTCGTACTGCAGACCCGGCGCGTTCAGCAGCGGGTTGGCGTCGTAGGCGTCGAGGGTCACCTTGCCGAAGTAGCGCCACTGGACCGACAGGCTCAGGCTCTTGAACCAGTCGCCGTAGGAGTACGGCGTATTCCAGGTCAAGCGGGCCTTGTGGCGCCATTCCGGAGCGGGAGCGCCGCAGGTGGTGCCATAGAGGCCCTTGCACTCGTAGGTGCCGCCGCCCGGCAGAGGCTGGGTCTGCAGGTGGTCGAGCCAGGTGCCGACGAAGCTCACCGACACGCTGCCGTTGTCGCCCAGGCCCAGGCTCGAGAGGTCCGTGCGGTAGTCGACGTTGAGGTCGACGCCCGAGGTCTTCAGCGAGCCGGTGTTCAGGGTGGTGTCCTGAACGAAGCCGGTCGGGTCGAGCCACAGCGAGTTGTTGCCGGGTTCGCGGTGGACCAGGTTGCAGAAGGTGGGGTTCTGCGTGTTCAGGCACTGGGTGAGGATCAGGTTCTCACCGATGGTCCCGATGAACTGGTCGACCTTGATGTTGAAGTAGTCGACCGAGAACGACAGCCCCGGCGCGAACTTCGGACGGACCACGATGCCGGCCGTGTAGGTGTCGGAGATTTCCGGCTTCAGGTTCGGGTTGCCGCCGGTCTGACCGTTGTACTGGTTGGCCGGGTTGGCCTCGATGGCCAGCACCTGCGCGGTGGTCAGATGGAAGGCCGTGGCGCACTGCTGGATCTTGGCCGCGTTGGCGGCGGCGTTCGAGGCCAGGCCGGCGCACGGGTCGGCGGTGCCGTCCAGCACGACGTTCTGCGGCGCGAACAGTTCGATCACGTTCGGCGCGCGAACCGCGCGGTTGTAGCCGGCCCGCAGGCGCACGCCGTCAACCACTTCCCACTCGCCCGACACCTTGTAGGTGTTGGTGTCGCCGACCGAGGAGTAGTCCGAGAAGCGGTAGCCCAGTTCCAGGGACACGTCCTTGGCGAACGGCATGTCGCTCACGAGCGGGATCCGGGCTTCGCCGAACAGCTCGTAGACGTCATAGCCGCCGTTGACCGGCGGGCTGGCGCCGCCGTTGCCGTTGACCAAGCCGTTGGACGACAGGAAGTCGGCCGTGGAGTCCAGGTGCTCACGACGATATTCGGCGCCGAGCGCGACGCCCACGCCTTCCGACGCGTAGGGGCTCTTGATCCCGTAGTCGCCCAGCTTGCCGGTGAAGGCGATGCTGGCCACGCGCTCGGTGGTGTTGCCGCCCGCGAAGCTGTCGGCGTTGAGGAACTTCAGCGCCGCCGGCGAGATGAACCGCGAGGTGAAGATGTTCAGCGGCACACAGCCGGCGTCGGCGCCGGGGGCGCAGGCCGGGCCGGTCGGCGTCTGGACGACGTTCAGGGCCTGGTTGATCCGGTTGGTGTTGAAGTTGCCGCTCTGGGCTTGCTGGAACTGCACCGAGCCGAACTGCAGGTAGCCGTCGTAGTTCCAGCTCTTGCCCAGGTCGCCACGCAGGCCGACCACGATGCGGTAGTCGGTGTGACGCAGGTCGCTGACGCGGCCGCCGGCTTCGGCGGACTGCAGACGACGCGCCACCGTGCCGGTGAAGGTGCCCGCCGGGTTGGTGGCGCAGGTGCCGCCGCCGGTCGCCGCCGTCGCCGGCAGGAGGCCGGCTTCCTGCGCGGAGAGCAGCGGGTTGGCGCAGTTGATGGAGAAGGTGCCGGCGAAGATGCCGCCCGCCGCGATCTGCGAGGTCGAGCGGTCGTCCATGAACATGGTGTCCATGTAGGCCTCGGCCCAGGGCGCGATCTGGTAGTGCGCGAAGGCGCCGAGCGAATAGCGCTCGTCAGGACGCATGAAGAAGTTCTGCGGCCCGAAGTTGAACACGTCGGCGCCGGTGCGGGCGCGGAAGGTGTTGAAGGTGGTCGGGTCGACGATGAAGCTGCCGACGCGGGCCGGGAAGGCCGTGCCGGAGCCGCCGCAGCCCGCCGCCGCGAAGGTGTCGCCCGAGTTCAGGGTGCAGGAGGAGAAGTCCCGCTCGCCTTCGAGCACCGCGTTGTTCTGGCGGTAGGCGGCGTAGGCGGTGATGTTGCCCTTGCCGTCCGGCGCGTTGGCGCCGAGCACCATGGTGACTTCCGAACCTTCGCCGTCCCAGATGCTGCCCGTCGGGAACTTGTACTGGCTCGGGTCGCTGGCGTGCGCGGCGGCCGCCTTGAGGACGTTCTGGATGCTGCCGTCGTTGTTGTCGTGCTGGTAGCCCGAGTACTGCGCGTCGATCCGCACGCCCTCGAAGTTCTTCAGCATGATGAAGTTGACCACGCCGGCCACGGCGTCGGCGCCGTAGGTGGCCGAGGCGCCGCCGGTCAGCACGTCCACCCGCTCGACGAGTGCGGCCGGGACGAAGTTCAGGTCGGCGGAGGGAACGCTCGGGTCGCCCGGCATCAGGCGGCGGTTGTCGATCAGCACCAGGGTGCGGGCCGAGCCCAGGCCGCGCAGGTTGACGGTCGCGGTGCCGGTGGAGGCGTTCGATATCATCGACCCCTGGCCCGCCATGACCTGCGGCAGGGAGTTGGTGATGTCTTCGATCCGCGTCACGCCCTGCGCCTTGATCTCGGCGTTGCCGACGGTGGTGACCGGGGCGATCGAGGTCAGGTTCGGCGACGGGATACGGGTGCCGGTGACGACGATTTCGGAGACTTCACCTCCGTTGGCGTCGCTGGCGGCCGCGGCCGCCGCGCTCGCCTGCGTTGCGGACAGGCCCAGGAAGGCGGCGCCGCAGATCATCGAGGAGGCCAGCAGGCGCTCCCGAGTGTTTCGAATTTTCAAGGTCTAGATCCTCCAGCGGTCCGCCCGAAAGCGGTCCCGCTCCCCAAACAGGTTGCCAGCCCGCGGCCCAAAGAGGCCCCGGTTGGGCCGTAGTTAGGTTCGACTGTTGCTTAGGGTCAACGCGATTTGGGGAGGTTTTCACGATCCGCTCGTCAATATGTCGCATAATGGCCACATAATGTTTGGGCGACCGACCCCACGGACGATGAATTCATTGTAAAAGTTAGGGTCTCGGAAACTGGCGCTCGCCGAACGGGCGCGCCGAATCGATTGAGATCCGCGTGCTGGCAACGGTTACGGACGTAACCGATACTTGGAAAACTGGGTAATCAGTACTTGAATGGGTCGTGTATAAATAAACTGTAATAAAGTAGAGCGGATCAAAAATGTGCGCCTGACGTCGCGTTCGTGAGCCTGATCAGCCCATAACGGCGCGAACGGCCAAGTTGTTCCCGCGCGAAGAGCTTCGCCTTCGGGTTGTGTCATTGGGCGGCCCTTCAAAGACGGCCGCCGATGCTCCGCGGAGACCTGCGACAGGCTGCCGCAGGTCAATGGTTTCAAGTGAAACGACTGACTCGCCTTAGAGCGGGGCGCAGACGGCCTTAAGCCAAGCGGTCACGTCGGCCGGCGCCTTGGCGCCGACCTCGGTCAGCACCCGGGCGTGGTAGGCGTCGAGCTGGGCGATTTCCTCGTTCGTCAGCAAGGCCTTGACCACCAGGCGGCGGTCGATCGGCGCCAGCGTCAGCTGCTCGAAGCCCAGCATCGGCCGCTCCCCGCCGGGAATCGGCGCGGGCTCGGTCACGAACTGCAGGTTCTCGATGCGGATGCCGTAGCCGCCTTCCTTGTAGTAGCCCGGCTCGTTGGAGACGATCATCCCAGGCCGCAGGGCCACCATGTTCGGCAGCTTGGCGATCCGGTGCGGCCCCTCGTGGACGCCCAGATAGGAGCCCACGCCGTGGCCGGTGCCGTGGTCGTAGTCCAGGCCGTGGGCCCACAGCGCCTGGCGCGCCAGCACGTCCAGCGCCGAGCCGGTGGTGCCGGCCGGGAAGCGCACGCGACCGAGCGCCAGGTGGCCCTTCAGAACCAGGGTGAAACGTTCGCACATCTCCGCCGTCGGCTCGCCGATCGCCACGGTGCGGGTCACGTCGGTGGTGCCGTCCAGGTATTGGGCGCCCGAGTCGATCAGCAGCAGGTTGCCCTGAATTGAGCGCTTGTTGAGCCGCTCGGTCGGCCGGTAGTGGACGATGGCTCCGTTCGAGGCCGCGCCGGCGATGGTGTCGAAGCTGAGGTCCTTCAGCGCGCCGGTCTCCTCGCGGAACGCTTCCAGCTTGGAGACGGCCTCGATCTCGTCCGGCGGGTTGGTCTGACCCTCGGTGGCCAGCCAGTGCAGGAAGCGGCAGAGCGCCACGCCGTCGCGCACGTGCGCCCGCTTGGTCCCGGCGATCTCCACCGCGTTCTTGCAGGCGCGCGGCAGGACGGTGGGGTCCTCACCCCGCTGTACGGTCGCCCCGGACGCCGCCAGGGTCTCGAAATACCAGGAGGAGGACACGGCGGGGTCGACCACCACGGTCTTGCCCTTCAGTTCGGCCAGCGCCTGCGGCAGGTCTTCCGGCGTCTCCAGGCGCACCTCGTTGCCCAGCCACGCCGGCAGGTCGGGCGTCACCTTGGCGGGATCGAGGAACACGCGAGCCGAGCCGTCGGCGTTCAGGATCGCCTGGCCCAGCGGTAGGGGCGAGCGGATGACGTCGCCACCGCGCACATTGAACAGCCAGGCCAGCGAGGCCGGTGCGGTGATCACCGCGGCGTCGGCGCCGCGGCCTTCGAGGCCCTCGCCCAGCCGATGTCGCTTCGCGGCGCTGTCCTCGCCGGAATATTCCTTTGGGTGCGGCACGACCGGCGCAGTCGGCTGCGAGGGGCGCGCCTGGCCCCAGGCGGCGTCGAGCGGGTTGGGCGAGACCGGCTTGAGTACGGAACCGGCCTTGGCGGCGGCCGCCTTCAGCCGATCCAGGGCGTCAGGGCTGTGCAGGCGCGGATCGTAGCCGATCACCTGGCCCTTGCCGGTCGCGGTTTCGAGGTAGGCGGGCACGCCGCCCTCCACCAGGTCGCGGATCTCGAAGGTCCCGGGATCCACCTGGTCGCGGACCTGGAGGGTGTAGCGGCCGTCCACGAAGATCGCCGCCTTGTCCTTGAGGATCACCGCCGCGCCGGCCGAGCCGGTGAAGCCGGTGGCCCAGGCCAGCCGGTCGTTGGCGGCGGGCAGGTATTCGTTCTGATGCTCGTCCTCGTGCGGGGCGACGAAGCCGTCCAGGCCCTGGTCGGCCATGGCCTGGCGGATCAGGGGCACGTGCTTCGGCCCGAAGGAGCGGTCGGTGGTCTCATCGAAGGTCTGGCGCATGGGCGGCATGTAAGCCGTCCGACCCCGTCCGGCCAAGCGTCGCCTTAGACGGACTTTAGACGAAGCTTTTGGCGGCTGGCCTCGGCGGCGGCCAGGATGATGTCCAGCCGGTTGGCCCAGCGGTGGCCGGCGCGCACCTTGGCGCCGCCCCGCTGCGCGATGCGGAAGGCCGCTTCCGGATCGGCGTGCAGGCGGGCCAGCCGCTCGATCCCCGCGTCCAGGTCCTTCCAGCGATAGAGGACGATCTCCTCGTCCTCGACGAAGCTGTCGAGGTAGAAGGCGCTGGCGTCCGAAAAGGCCGCCGCCCCGGCCAGCAGGGCGCTCAGCGGCCGCTCGTGAGACCCCGCGCCGAAGTTGCCGTTGGTGTTGAGCACGATGCGCGAGCGGGTCATGGCGCGCGCCGCCTCGGGCATGGGCAGCGGCCCCAACAGGCGCGCGTTCGGCAGATTCGCCCCGTCCCAGCCCAGGCCGCAGATGGCCAGCGGCAGTCCGCTCTCGGCCAGGCGCGAGATCATCTCGAACCGGCGGATCACCCGCACCCGCGCGTCGATATGGCAGGCGTCGCAGCGCGCGGTCTGCAAGGCCGGATTGGTGGGATCAGCGCCGTTGGCGCGCAGCACCTGGTCCAGGGCGTCCAGCGGCGGCATCCATTCGACGCTGAGCGCCAGGTCCACCGCGTCATCATAGAGCTTGCGCACCTGCGGAGGCTGGCCATCCCAGATCGGCGTCCCCGGCCTCTGGAACGACCCCGACCACAGGATCGGGATCTCGCGCCGTTCCAGGAAGCCGTCCAGGTCGGCGTCCTGCCAGGGTTCGCCCACCGCGGCGTGCGGGCAGAAGGCGACGCTGGCGAAGCGGTCCGGCCCGAAGATCGAATTGACCGCATCCACCTGGCTGGGATCGACGCAGAGCAGGCTGGTGGTGGTCGGCGTGGCGCGCCAGCGCGAGGCCAGGCTCAGAACATAGTCGACGGACAGGACGACGTGCGGCGCCTGGAAGATCTCGGAGATGTTGCGGCCTTCGCGGTCGCGGTGCTCACCCAGGATGTTGATGCTGAACACCAGGGCCGTGGGCGGTCCCGCCGCGCCTGCGATCGCCGCCTCGACGTCGGCGGAGCCCGCCAGGTCGAAGATCGCGGGCTCATAGCCGCGCGCCGCGAAGGCCCGCGCCAGCTCGTCGATGAAGGTCCGGGTCCCCTCGTACTGCGAGGGCCCCTTGAACAGAACGACGCGCATCACCCGTCCCCGAAGACCGCCCTATCGGAGCGCGATTCTGGGCCTCTAGCCGCCTCGCTCCAGCACCAGGGTCGCCCAGGCGTCGCGGTGCAGGCGGCGTTTCAGCCGGAAGCCCTTCGACAGATAGGCGGCAAGCACACGCCGCTGCTGCGTGCGCAGCAAGCCCGACAGGATCGCGACGCCGCCGGGTTTCAGCGCCAGGCGGATGTCCTGCGACAGCGCCACCAGCGGCGGCGCGAGGATATTGGCGAACACCAGGTCGTAGGGCGCCGCGGCGCGCACCCGGCGGTCGTTCAGGCCGCCAGCGTGGACGAAGCGGGTCCTGGGCGCGTGGTTCAGCCGGGCGTTCTCATTGGCGATGCGGACCGACGGGCCATCGATGTCCGTGCCCAGCGCGACCTTCGATCCGGTGCGCGCCGCGGCGATGGCCAGCACCCCCGTGCCACAGCCGACGTCGAGCACCCGGTCGAACCGCCGGGCCTTGATCAACTGGTCGAAGGCCGACAGACAGCCCTCGGTCGTCCCGTGGTGGCCGGTTCCGAAGGCCGCGCCGGCCTCGATGCGCAGGGCTATGGCGTTGGGCGGGACCAGGCCCTTGTCATGCGCGCCATAGACGAAGAAGCGGCCGGCGCGCACCGGCGGCAGGCCCGACAGCGCCATAGCCAGCCAGTCGGCGTCGGCCAGCTTGTCGCTGACCACCCGCAGCGCCGGGAAACCCGCCAGCACCTCGGCCAGCGCGGCCTGCTCTTCCTCCGAGGTCGGGAAGGCGTCGATCCGCCAGACGTCGCGCGCCTCGTCCTCTTCCAGGATGGAATAGGTCAGGCTTTCGGTGGCGGGGTGGTTGTCGATGGCGACGGCCGCGGCCTCGGCCTCGGCGCGCGGGCCCTTCGCAACGGTCTGGACGGCGTCGGCGGTCATGCCCTGCGCTTAGCGGCATGAGCGCCGGAAGGCGAGGGGTCAGACGTCGGCGGGCTGGTCGGCGCTGTCGGCCGGGGCCTCATAGGCCGGTTCGCGCGAGGGATTGGCGGGGTCGGCCACCGCCACGGTCGTGTCGTCCGTATCGCGGCTCAGTTTCGGGTCGTCGGCATGCGGCGTCACGACAACGTCCTGATCGCGGGGCTCGCGATAGCTGACCTCGGTCACCGCCGCGGTGTCGGACGGCGTGGCGACCGCCCGCTTCCAGTCGGAGCCATAGACATAGTCGGGAACCTTGCCGCCGGCGGCGACCCGATAGGCGACGTCGAAGGTGGTGCCTTCGTCGAAAGGCCCGGTCGAGCCGACGCCCGGCCAGTCGGCGAACATCTGCGGTCCCTCGGGGCGGTCCGCCCACAGGTCCGGATGCATGGCGTGGCCCGTCAGGCCGCCTAGGATCAAAGCGACGGCCGCCCCGGAAAAGGCAGTTCTCACCGGTTCACCCACTCTCAATTGCGTGTCGGCCAAGAAGCGCGCAGGCGGGCTATTGGTTCAGTGTCAAGCTGGCGCCATGACTGCGCGCTAGGTCCCGAAGGCGGAAGAGGTCGCCATGTCGAGAGCTAGGTCCAAGACGCCCGCGCCGGTGGATTTCGGCGCCGAACCCGCCGCCGCGCCCGCGCCACTCGGCGAGCCTGAAATCCTCCAGCGCCTGGACGCGCCGGCCAAATGGAGCTGGGCCCTGGTCGCCGGCGGCGTGGTCCTGGCCGCGGGCCTCAGCGTCTTCGCCATCCGCGGGGCGGTGAAGAAGGGTGAGCGCAAGGGTTAGGGCTCAGCCCTTTTCCACGAAGCTGTCGATCACCTTCTTCTCGCCGGCCTTCTCGAAGGCGACGGTGAGCTTGTTGCCTTCCACGCCGGTCACCTGGCCGTAGCCGAACTTCATGTGGAACACCCGGTCGCCGCGCTTGTAGTCGCTGGAGGTCGGGGCCGAGGTGGCGACCAGGCGGCCCTCGCCCTCGATCACCTGCTGGCGACCCAGGTGGCCCCCGCGGTAGCCCGCGGTCTGGGCGCGCCGCCAGCCGGGACTGTCGTAGCCGTTGCCGAATTGCGGGTCGGCGTCCCAACGGCTGCCGTGCTGCTGCATGCCAGGCCCGCCGCCATAGTAGCCGGTCTCGGAGCTGGCCTCGACGTTGGCGATCGGCAGCTCGTCCACGAAGCGGCTGGGCAGCTGGCTCGTCCAGCGGCCATAGACCTGACGGTTGGCGACGAAGCTGATCCGCGCCTCCTCGCGGGCGCGGGTGATGCCGACGTAGGCCAGGCGGCGCTCCTCCTCGAGGCCCTTCTCGCCCTTCTCGTCCATGCTGCGTTGGGACGGGAACACGCCCTCCTCCCAGCCGGGCAGGAAGACCAGCGGGAATTCCAGCCCCTTGGCGGAGTGCAACGTCATGATCTGCACCGCGTCCGCCTGCGGCCCGCGGTCGAGGTCCATCACCAGGGAGACGTGCTCGAGATAGGCCTCCAGCGTCTCGAAGTTCCCCATCGACTGGACCAGTTCCTTGAGGTTCTCCAGCCGGGTCTGGGCGGTCGGGCTTTTGTCGAGGCGCAGGGCGTCGGTGTAGCCGCTCTCCTCCAGCACCTGCTCCATCAGCCGGGGATGGGCTGTGCGACCGGACTCGTCGCGCCAGCGGTCCATGTCGCGCAGGAAATTGGCCAGTGAAGTGCGGGTCCTCGCCGGCAGTTCGTCGGTGCGCACGATCTGGCGCGCGGCCTCGATGGCCGAGACCCCGCCGAGGCGGGCGATCTGCAGCAGCTTCTGAACCGTGGTGTCGCCGATGCCTCGCTTGGGCGTGTTGACGATCCGCTCGAAGGCCAGGTCGTCGGCCTCGGAATAGATCAGCCGCAGATAGGCGTGGGCGTCGCGGATCTCCGCCCGCTCGAAGAAGCGCGGGCCGCCGACCACCGTGTAGGGGATCTGCAGCAGCACGAACCGCTCCTCGAAGGCCCGCATCTGGAAGCTGGCGCGCACCAGGATCGCGATGTCGCGGTACTTCCTGGGGTTGGTGTCGCGCGTGCCGCGGTGCGCGCGCTCGATCTCGTCGGCGATGAGCCGGCTTTCGGCGTCGCCGTCCCAGACGCCGCGCACGATGACCTTTTCGCCGCCCTCGGCCTCGGTCCACAGCGTCTTGCCCAGACGGCTCTTGTTGGCGGCGATCAGGCCCGAGGCGGCGGCCAGGATGTGGCTGGTGGAGCGGTAGTTGCGCTCCAGTCGGATCACCGTGGCGCCGGGGAAGTCGCGCTCGAAGCGCAGGATGTTGTCCACCTCGGCCCCGCGCCAGCCATAGATCGACTGGTCGTCGTCGCCCACGCAACAGACGTTCTGCCGCTTCTGGGCCAAGAGGCGCAGCCACAGGTACTGGGCGACGTTGGTGTCCTGGTATTCGTCCACCAGGATGTAGCGGAAGCGGTCGTGGAATTCCGCCAGCACGTCCGGATGGCCGGTGAAGATGGTCAGGTTGTGCAGCAGCAAGTCGCCGAAGTCGCAGGCGTTCAGAACCCGCAAGCGCTCCTGGTAGAGCCGGTAGAGCGCCTGGCCCCGGCCCCCTCCTTGAGGCGTTGGGGCGAAATGGCCGCTCTCGGCGGGCGGCACCTGGTCTGGGCGCCAGCCGCGGTTCTTCCAATGGTCGATCAGCCCGGCCAGCATCTTTGCCGGCCAGCGCTTGGAGTCGACGTTCTCCGCCTCCAGCACCTGTTTCAGCAGGCGCTCCTGATCGTCGTCGTCGAGGATGGTGTAGTTCGACTTCAGCCCCACCAGCTCGGCATGGCGGCGCAGGATCTGGGCGGCGATGGAGTGGAAGGTGCCGAGCCACCGCAAACCCTCGGCCTGGGGACCGATGATGGCGGTGATCCGCTCGCGCATCTCGCGAGCGGCCTTGTTGGTGAAGGTGACGGCCAACAGCTCCCACGGCCGCGCCCGGCCCGTGGCCAGGATGTGCGCCAGCCTCGTGGTCAGCACCCGCGTCTTGCCAGTGCCCGCGCCGGCGAGCACCAGAACCGGCCCTTCGGTGGCTTCGACCGCGGCCTTCTGTTCCGGATTCAGGCCGTCGAGGTAGTCGGCCGGGCGCGCGTCCGCGCGGGCCAGGTCGCTGATCCGTGGGGCAAGGGCGTCGAAGGGCAGGTCGGGGGCGGACATCTTGGGGCCTGTCTAACATGGGCCGCCGCGCGCGCCAGCCAAGTGTTCGTGCTGCGTTCCCTTGTGGCCCAGCTCATCCATCGCCAGCTTGAGCTCAAGCGGAGGACGCCATGCCCCATCTTGCGGAGGTGAACATCGGTCGGGTGCTGGGCGGGCCAGGCGACCCGGGCATGGTGGACTTCTACGACAACCTGGCGCGGGTGAATGCGCTGGCCGAGCGCATGCCAGGCTTCGTCTGGCGACTGAAGGACGATACCGGCGACAGCGCCATGGCCCTGCATTGGCCGGGCGATCCGACGATGAACGTCAACATGTCAGTCTGGGAAAGCGCCGAGGCGCTGGGCGATTTCGTCTTCAAGACCGTCCACCGCAACATCTACGCCCGCAAACACGAATTCTTCGAAACGCCCGATCGCCCGACGGTGGTCCTGTGGTGGGTCGAGGAATGCCACATCCCGACCCTGGACGAGGCCAAGGAACGCCTCGAGCACTACATCGCCCACGGCGGGAGCGATTTCGCCTTCGGCTGGGCCGACCTGCCGTCCGCCAAGGCGTTCCTGGAAAGGCGCTGCGCCTAGCGTGCGGCGGCGGAGGGGTTGCGCGGCGGCGGCAGGTGCGACTGGCATTCGGCCATCCGCCGCATGAACTCGCCATAGGTCATGTCCGCGGGCACAGGTCGCACCATGCCGCGCCAGTCGCGGGTCTGGTCGCCGGCCTGCAGGCGGTAGAGATAGAAGCGCGCCATGCGGCTGTTCCAGCCGCCGCGGATCCCGTTGACGCCACCGCCGAACAGCACCCCGATGCTGACGCAATCCAGGTCCTGCTGCTGCTCGACGCTGATGGCCGGCGGCGGTTGAGGCGGGGGTTGGGCGTGCATCCGCCGCCTGAATAGCGGCCCGTAAGCCGAAGGGCTACGTCGCAAAAGTGGTTAGCGGGCCTTGGGCGCTTCCCGCGCGCGAGCCTCGCACCGGCCGAGCCGTTTCACGAAGTCGTCGTAGGTAAAGGCGTCGGGCAGGGGCGCGGCGATCGATTCCCAATCGAGCTTGGGATCGCTCTTCTTCAGACGCTCCAGGTAGATCCGCGACAGGTCCAGCGTCGGGCGGCGGGCGCTGTGGGTGGTCTGCAGGGTCAGCCCGAGGTTCAGGCAGTCCAGGTCAGCGTGCTGTTCTGCGGTGAGGGCCGGCGGCGCCGGCGGTGGTGGAGGAACAAACATCGAGGGTCGGCGAACGCGGTATATTTGACAGAACGCCACTATCCGACATTTCGACCGTTGCCGGAATAGGACCCATTGCCGCTGTCCGGACTTAACGGTCGCCTCTCGCGAAGTTCAGCGCCGCCACGCGGCAGGCCGAGGCGAGGGGGCGGCCGGCGCGCGCGTCGTCGATGCGCCCGATCAGGGCCGCGAGGCTCAGGCCTTGCGTCTGCGCCATCGCCTCCAGCATCGCCCAGAACTCCGGCTCCAGCGCGATGGAGGTGGCGTGGCCGCTGAGCTGGACCGACCGCTTCCTTAAGCTTCCCATGCCAGAGGTGTCGGCCGTTTCGGAGCGCGGGGCAACCAGCGGGACACAAAAGTGACGGGTGCGTCATCTTTGAGCTTGCAGAAAGTTGACGGAGGCGTCATCTTTCTCGCTCCAGCATGAACGAGGCACGTCCGATGGCTCTGGTCGACACCGCGCCCACTTCGATCGCCCCCGTGGCGCCCGGCGCGACCCCGAAGGGACCTGCCTTCCAGTCGACCACCAAGATGCGTTGGGGCGATGCGTTGAGGGCGCTTCGCAAGCTGCTGGCCGACAAGGACGACACCGTCCAGGTGTTCGAGATCATGCGCGCCCTCAACGGCGCGTCCACCGCCAGGGGCTACCAGCGCCTGCTGACCACCCGCGAAGGCGGGCGGATGGCCTATGAGCGGCAGGAGTTCGCGGCCCGGCTGATGGACGACGCCTGGCTGGACAGCTTCGCGCCGGGCACCGTGGGCGCCGCCTACCGCGACTTCGTCCGCTCGCAGAACTTCTCCGCCGAAGGGCTCGCCGCGGTCAGCCGCGAAGGCCAGTCCCAGGTGGACGAGGCGCACCCCCATGCCTGGTTCGGCCGCCGCACCCGCGACGTACACGACATCTGGCATGTGCTCACCGGCTATCACCGCGACGGCCTGGGTGAGGCCTGCCTAGTGGCCTTTTCCTACGCCCAGACCAAGGGCCTGGGCTGGGCCTTCATCGCCGGCGGCGCCGCCTCCAAGGGCCTGAAGGGCCGCGCGCCCTACGCCAAGGCCATCTGGCAGGGCTATCGGCGGGGCAAGGCGGCCCACTGGCTGCTGGGCGAGGACTACGAGCGGCTGATGGCCGAACCGATGGAGGCCGCTCGCCGGCGCCTCGGCATCACGCCCGCGACCGTCTACGACGCGATCCCGCCCGAACTGCGCGACGAATCCCTGCCGAAAGCGGCCTAGAAAGGCGATCCGAGCGGTTCAGGTGGCCAGGCTGGGCAGGGTGAACAGGTGGTTCAGCCAGGCGCCCAGGTCGGCGTCCGGCGTTTTGGTGAGGTCCTTGCGGATCGCGTTCACGACGGCGACCTTACCTTCGAACGGATGCCGGAGATCGGCGATCAGCCGGCCCGGCGCCACGATGACGACGCCGTCGATGCCCTGGCTGTGGCACAGGGCGACGGCTTCTTCAGCGACGGATCCCACGAACTTGGTCTTCGCCTCGCGCACATAGCGTTCGCGGCCCACGGCGGCGCGGCGCGCGCCCACGCTGGCGAACGAGCGCCCAGGTGGGCTTGCCCGTAGCTCGTGGCGTAGGCCTTCGAGCATCCGAGCCCCGTCGATCTCGCGCACGGTGCGGAAATGACCGTTTTCAGGGGACCGCTCGACCAGACGGGCGCGGCCGCCGTCGCTGAGCACAAACAGCAATCTGGGTGTCTTGCGCATATCTCGCCTCAACTGATGCGGTGTTCGAAGGGCCAAGCGCTGCGAAGCGGCTTCGGCAGGAAGGTGACGATCTTGCGGACTTCGCCCGGGTCGAGATGGGCGCCCATGGCCGCGAAGACGGCCTCCACCACGTCCTGCGGCGTTCGGGGAAAGCCGGGGGGCAACCGCGCCGCGACCTCCTCGGCGAAGGCGCCGAGATCGTGGCCGGCCGGCTCACTGGGGCCCCAGCCTTCGTAGAACACGCCGCGCAACAGCATCGGCAGCTGGGCGGAAAGCCCCTGCACCGCATCCAGCGGCAGGCGATCGCGCAGAGCGTGCAGCACCGCGCGCAGGGCCGCATAGGCCTGGCGTCGGTCGCAGGGCGGCAACCAGATCTCGATGTCCTTGAGCCACGCGTTGGACTCCTGGACGGTCGTGTCGAAGACGGCGAGGCCGGTGCTCATCACGGGCTCCCTTCGAGCGATGTCAGGCCGAGGCTAGGCCGCCTGGCGCAGGACGAATTGATCGCCGTCAACGGATGGGTCGAGGCCCGCGCCGGCGTGGCGCGACTTGAGCCGAGTCAAAGCGCCCGCCGTCTCGGCGCGCCCTTGCTGGTGTGTTCTCGCCTGAAAGGAGGCAAAGATGAACGCTCCCGCCAAAATCCCAGTGAGACGCGCCGCGCCGGCCGCCTGGGGCTTCCCCAACGTCTTCGGGTCGCTGCAGCATGAGATCGATCGGCTGTTCGACGATTTTTCCCCCGCCTTCGCGGGAAGCCGCGACGGCTCCGAGGTCCGCTGCCACATGGACCTCGCCGACACCAAGGACGGCCTCGAACTGACGATCGAGGTGCCGGGCCTCGATGAGAAGGACGTAAATGTGAGCGTCTCCGACGGCCTGCTGACCGTCAGTGGGGAGAAGCGCTTCGAGACGAAGCAGGAGGACCGGAACTATCGATTTGTCGAGCGCGGCTATGGTTCCTTCTCCCGCTCGGTGCCGTTGCCGGAAGGCGTCAAGGCCGACGACATCAAGGCCAATCTCAGCAAGGGCGTGCTGAAGGTGGTCGTGCCGACGCCGGCCAAGGCCGAGCCCAAGAAGATCCAGGTCCAGGCCACGGTCTGACGACGGTCGGGGTTCCAGGCCCAGCCCTGCGGTCACGTGGAGGGGCAGGATTTGGAACCCCGTCATCATTGGCCGCGGATTTGCCCCGGCCCAGGCGACGCGCGCGCCGTCTATGTTAATTTCTGTGGGAGCCTTTTACAGCGACGCTCGTTTGATCCGGGAACACCGGAGGATACGGATGCCGACCCGCACCGAAAACGACGCCGATTTCCAACGCGACCTGATCGCCTTGATCCCCCAGATGCGCGCCTTCGCCCGGTCGATGTGCAACGACTTCACCCACGCCGAGGATCTCGCCCAGGAGGCGGTGCTGAAGGCGTGGCAGGCGCGGAGCAGCTTCACGCCCGGGACCAACATGAAGGCCTGGACCTTCATGATCCTGCGCAACCAGTTCTATTCGGAGAAGCGCCGGTCCTGGCGCCAGCAGCCGCTGGATCAAGAAGTGGCCGAGCGGACCATCGTCGCCTCGGACGACCCGACCGCCGCCGTGGAGCTGGCCGAACTGCGCCAGGCCATGACCCGGTTGCCGGACGACATGCGCGAGGCCCTGATCCTGATCGGCGCGGGCGGCTTCTCCTATGAAGACGCGGCCGAAATCCTCGGCGTCGCCGTGGGCACCATCAAGAGCCGGGTGAGCCGCGCCCGCGACCGTCTGGCGCTGATCTTGTCGGAAGGCGTGTCCGCCGCCGACCGACCGTTGGCGGAGACCGCCTATCCCTATTTCATGGAGCAGATCGGTCAGATTTCGGCGCGGCGGCAGGCGGCCTGACGGCGGCCATCCGTTTCGTCGACGCGGCGGCGGGCGCGGCTCAGTCCTCGCGCTTGGCCTGATCCAGCGCCCGCTTCGCCCGCGCGGTCTCCAGCTTCGAGACGATCCGCTCGGACTTGTTCCGCCCGAACACCACGCGGTTCTCGGCGGCCTTGGTCTTGGCCTCGGCCTTGGCGCGCGCCTTGCGCGCCCTGTTGAGGTTGATCGGTTCGACCATGTTTGTCTCCGCGCGCAACTCCAGCACGCGCCGCCTCGTTTCCCAAGCCTCAACGCATTCGGGAGACGCGGGATGATCGACGCAGCACGGATCAAAGAGCACATGGACGTGGAAGGCTCGGACGGGAAGCATGTGGGCCGGGTCGACAAGCTGATGGGCGACGATATCGAACTGACCAAGTTCGACGTGGCCTCCGGCCTAAAGCACCACCTGATCCCCTTGAGCTGGGTGGAGATGGTCGACGACGACACCGTTCGCCTGAATCTGACCAAGGACGCGGCCCGCGCCGCCTGGCGGACCGCGCACTAGCGGCGATCGGGGCTGGTCCGCCTGAACCGCCCCATGCCAAGCTGGTTCGGCGTGGGGCGGCGCCGTCGCTCGCGAGATTCGCTCAGTTGGTCGGGAGAGACGGTGAAGCTCCGAGTTCTGTTCGCGACCGCACTGGCGGTCGCTGTCGCCGCGACGGCGCCGACCCAGGCGGCCAAGCCCGTGGTCTGCGCACAATGCGTCAAGGCCAACATGGAAAAGCTGGCGGGCGACGAGCTTCGCGGCCGCGGCTGCGGCACCGACGACGAGCATGCGGCGGCGCGGTTCATAGCCGACACCCTGAAGCGCTACCGCATCGCCCCCGCCGCCGGGGGCGACGGCTATCTGACGCCGGTGACGATCCAGACCTCGACCGCGGCCGCGTCGCCGGTGCTGAGCGTCACGGCCGGCGACGCGAAGGTGACCTTCACCCAGGGCCAAGGCATCGTCGCCATGAACCCTCCGCCCGTGATCGCCGGGCCGTTGGTCAAGGTGACTGACGCCAGGACGGCGGGCGACGTGAAGGGCAAGGTCGTGCTCTATGACAGCCCGATCTATGACGCGCCCGGGGTCCGCGCCCTGCAGCAGGCGGGCGCGGCTGTGGTGATCGGGCCCGCCAACGATCAGGTCCTGGAGCACTGGGCCGAGCTCGCCGCCCGGCCGCCCGGGGCGACCCAGGTCGTCGGCGTCGAGCGGCGGATGGGCCCGCGTCCAGTGGTGTTCGCCCGCGCCGAGGCGATCGCGGCGCTGCGCAGGCTGCCCGATGGCGGCGCGGCGCGGCTGGACGCGCCGCAAGGCCCGCCGCGGGAGCGGACGACCTATGCGGTCCTGGGCGTGCTGCACGGCAAGGCGCCCGACGCCGATCGCCACGCCGTCCTGTTCAGCGCGCATTACGACCACCTGGGCGACCGCAACGGCGTGGTCTTCCACGGGGCGAACGACGACGCGTCCGGCACGGCCGCCGTATTGGAGCTCAGCCGCATCCTGGGCTCAGGCAAGAAGCCCCGGCGCACGGCCTACTTCGCCCTGTTCGGCTGCGAGGAGGAGGGCGGCTTGGCCGCCCAGGCCTTCATGGCGCATCCGCCGATGGCGCTCGGCGACCTCGCGGCCAACCTGGAGTTCGAGATGATCGGGGTGGACGATCCGAAGCACCCCGGCTTCTTGATGCTGACCGGCTGGGATCGTTCGAACCTCGGTCCGACGCTCGCCGAACACGGCGCGAAGATCGTCCCCGATCCCTATCCGGAGCAGAACTTCTTCCAGCGATCTGACAACTATCAGCTCGCCCTGAAGGGCGTCGTCGCCCAGACGATCAGCGCCTGGCCGATCCCGCCCACCTATCACGAGCCCACAGACGATCTGGCCCATGTGGACCTGAAGCTGATGGACCAGGTGATCGGCTCGATGGTCGGACCGGTCACCTGGCTGCTCAATTCGGATTTCCAGCCGGCCTGGAACCCTGGCCGGAAGCCCTAGGCCAGCGGCTATTTCAGGTCGCCGCAGAAGCGCTGGATGCGCGTACAGGCATCCTCCAGCGCCGCGTTGGAGGTGGCGTAGCTGATCCGGAAGAAGGGCGAGAGGCCGAAGGCCGCGCCGAACACCACCGCCACGCCCTCGGCGTCCAGCAGCTCGCCGGCGAACTCTTCATCCGAGGTGATCGTCTTGCCGGACGGCGCGGTCTTGCCGAGCAGGCCGGCCACTGACGGATAGACGTAGAAGGCGCCTTCCGGGGTCGGGCACTGGATGCCGTTCGCCTGGTTCAGCATGGAGACCACCAGGTCGCGCCGCTGCTCGAACAGCTTGGCGTTCGGCTTGATGAAGTCCTGCGGACCGTTCAGCGCCTCGACCGCCGCCCACTGCGAGATCGAGGAGGGGTTGGAGGTCGTCTGGCTCATCACCTTGGCCATCAGCTTGATCAGCGGCTCCGGCCCGGCCGCGTAGCCGATCCGCCAGCCGGTCATGGCGTAAGCCTTCGAGACCCCGTTCATGGTGAGCGTGCGGTCGTAGAGCTCCGGAGCCACCTGGGCGATGGTGGCGAACTCGAAGTCGCCGAACACCAGGTGCTCGTACATGTCGTCGGTCAGGATCCAGACCTGCGGGTGGCGCTTCAGCACCTCGGCCAAGGCCTTCAGCTCCGCGGCGGTGTAGGCCGCGCCCGAGGGGTTGGACGGCGAGTTCAGGAACAGCCAGCGGGTCTTGGGCGTGATCGCCGCTTCCAGCCCGGCCGGGCTCAGCTTGAAGCCGGCTTCGGCCGTGGTCGGCGCCGCCACCGGCGTGCCGCCGGCCAGGCGCACGATGTCCCAATAGCTCACCCAATAGGGCGTCGGGATCACCACCTCGTCGCCCGGGTTCAGCGTGGCGATCATGGCGTTCCAGATCACCGGCTTGCCGCCCGGTGAGACGTTCACCTGAGAGGCCTTGTAGGTCAGGCCGTTCTCGCGCTTGAACTTGGCGACGATCGCCTCCTTCAGCTCCGGAATGCCGTCGACGGTGGTGTACTTGGTCTTGCCGTCGCGGATGGCCTTGATCGCGGCTTCCTTGATGTTGTCCGGCGTGTCGAAGTCCGGTTCGCCCGCCGCCAGCGAGATCACGTTTCGCCCGGCCGCTTTCAGTTCGCGGGCTTTCTGGTCGGCCGCCAGGGTTGCGGACGGCTTCACGCGCGAAAGGGCGGCGGATTCGAGCGACATGGCGGGCTCTGGGCTCCCGTTCTCTGGAGTTGAGGGGGTTCGCGTTGACGGAACGGGCGTGGCTTTACCTCAAGCCGCCGCTTCGGTGAACCCGCCAAGGAGGCTCAAATAAGGTTGTTGTGGGGGTCGAAGTCGTTAAGCGAGCGGCCGATGAGGTCGACGACGGCGGTGACGCCACTGGAGCCTCCGGCGAAGATCACGACGTCAGCGCCCACCTGCACGCCCACGAAGCTGAAATGGCTCTGGGTGATCATGGTGCTGGCTGCGCTGAGGGCCGCAGAATAGTCGGAGGCGGTTGTCGAGGTGTAGTCCGCCGGGTTTGGCGTGAAGCCCGTGAAGTGGATCCTGTCCTCGGAAGCCGTCCAATCGGTGATGGCCGCCGCCGGGCCCGCGGCCGTCGTGCCGCTGTTGATGATGAAGACGTCGGCGCCCGCGCCGCCTGCGATGTGCGCGGCGTGACCGGTGGTCGAGATGGTGTCGGCGCCAGCGTCGCCGGTGATCGAGTCCGCGCCGGAGCCGGCGACGATGGAGTCGTCGCCATCGCCGCCGCTGATGGTGTCGTTGGCGCCGTGGATGGAGGCCAGGGTGTCGTTGCCGCCTTCGCCCAGGATCTGGCCGCCCGTGGTGACCCCGTGGAGGGTATCGCCGCCGCCGCTGATGGAGTCGTTGCCGAGGTTGCCGTCGACGATCGCGCCTGGGGCGCTGATGGTGTCGTCGCCCTGGCCGCCCAGCAGGGTGGAATCCTGGATCGAACCGGTGATCGAGTCGTCGCCCTTGTTGCCCTGGGAGAACTCGCTGCCCGCGATGGTGTCGGCGCCCTGGCCGCCATAGACGGTGTCATGGGCGCCGTGGACCGTCAGCCGGTCGTTGCCGGCATTGCCTTGCAGCAGGCTGAAGTTGCTGCCGCCGCCGTCGAGCACGTCGTTCCCGTCGCCGCCGAACGCGGCGTCGTTTTCACCGCCATTCTGTTGATAATTCAAGGTGCTGAAGAACGTTTGGTTGAAATTGTTGCTCAGCCCATCGCCGATATAGAGCGTGCTATGGTCCACGAACCGGATGCCCCCCGGCGTCTGGCCCATGTTGCTCAAGCCGGGGCCGAACAGGACGGTGTGGCCGCCCAGGGTCATGCTGATGTCTCCCGAGCCATCGGTGGCATAGAGGATCGTGACGGCGACCGAGGTGCTGGGATTGCCGCTCCCGTTTATGGTCAAGGCGTCGCCGCCCACCATCAGGATGTCGCCGCCATTGACGGCCAACGCCTGGGCCGCGGTGATCGTATTGAAATCGTAGGTCGCCATCGTCGCCCCCTAGCGCACTCATGCGCTGAACTCCAGGCACGCACAACTCGAGGGCGAGATTAGCCACGCTCCGCCGCCGCCGCCAAGCCAAGCTTGACCCCTAGGCGCCGATCGGCGACCTCAGGCGGCGATGCGCCGCCTTCTCCAGGTCCTGTCGAACATGGACGCCCAGGCGTGGCGCACGCTGGCGGTCTCGTTCGTGCTGTTCGGCGGCGTCGGCCTGGTCTTCGTCTTCGGCGCGCCGCTGCTGGGCCTCAACGAGGCGGTGACGGTGCAGCAATGGCTGCACGCGGCCTCCGGCCCGTGGTCGCTGCCGGCGGCGGTGGCGGCCTTCGCGATCCTGGCTTTCGTCGGCGTGCCCCAGATCATGCTGATCGCTGCCGCGGTCGTGGCCTTCGGCCCGGAGGCGGGCTTCGCCTACAGCTGGATCGGCACCATGGTCTCCTCGATGGTCGGCTTCTACCTGGGTCGGGTCGCCGGCGCGAAGACGCTGGAGCGGTTCTCCGGCGAAGGCGTGAGGCGGTTCATGGACCTGGTCGGCCGCAACGGCTTCTTCGCCAGCTTCATCGTCCGCCTGGTGCCCTCCGCGCCGTTCATCGTGGTCAATATGGCGGCAGGCGTGACGCCGATGCGGGTCTCGGCCTTCGTGCTGGGCACGGCGCTGGGCATCGTGCCCAAGATCGTGCTGGTGGCCTTCGCCGGCAATTCCATCGTCCGGCTGATGAAGGGCGAAGTGGGCAAGGACGCCCTGTGGCTCGCGGCCATCGCCGTGGCCTGGGTGGTGATCGGACTGGTGGCGCGCGCCTGGCTCAAGCGTCGCGAAGCGGAGGTGAGGTGATGCTGAAGCTGTTCCATGCCTGGGGCTCCTGCTCCCTGGCGTCGCTGATCGCGTTGGAGGAGGCCGGCGCGGACTACGAGCTGGCGGTGATGAGCACCAAGGACGGCGATCAGCGGACGCCCGAATATCTGAAGATCAATCCCAAGGGCCGCGTGCCGGCGCTGGTGACCGATCGCGGCGTGCTCACCGAGACGCCGGCGATCCTGTCCTACGTCCCCGAAACCCACCCCGCGGCCGGGCTGCTTCCGGAAGACCCCTGGGCCCGGGCCCAGGCCCACGCGTTCAACTCCTATCTGTGCTCGACGGTGCATGTCGCCCACGCCCACAAGCATCGCGGCTATCGCTGGACCGACGACGCCCAGGCCCAGGCGGCGATGACCGCGGCGGTGCCGAAGAACGAGATCGCCATCTTCCGCCTGATCGAGGACGAGATGTTCAAGGGCCCCTGGGTGCTGGGCGACAAGTTCTCGGTCTGCGACGGCTACCTCTTCACCCTGTTCGGCTGGTTGCCGGGCGATGGGGTCGACACGGCTCAGTTCCCGACGCTGCTGGACCACAGCCGCCGGGTCGCCGATCGGCCCGCGGTGCGCAAGGTTCTTGCCCTGGAAGCGGCCTAACGTCCCATTCGACGCAAGAAGGTTGCGCCGCGAAGCCCGTTTCGGTAGATCGCTCCGTCATGCGCACGCGCCACGAGAGCCGGCTTCTTCTTGACCTGGGGCTTAGCCGCCCCTGGGCGCCTCTCTAGGCTGCGCGTCTTCGCGGCCGGGCGTTCAGGGGCTCGATCGACCTCAGCCTGAACCCCAGCAAACCGCGAACAGAGACTCTGAAATGACCGCCCAAGTATCCGACCAGACCCCGGCGCGCGCCGAGCGCGCCAATAGTGCTGCAAGTGACAGGGTCATCGTCTTCGACACCACCATGCGCGACGGCGAACAGTCGCCCGGCGCCTCCATGTCGCTGGAAGAGAAGATCGAGCTGGCCAAGATCCTCGAGGAGATGCGGGTCGACGTGATCGAGGCGGGCTTCCCCATCGCCTCCAACGGCGACTTCGAGGCCGTCCGCCAGATCGCCGAATTGGTCACCGAAAGCACCGTCTGCGGTCTGGCCCGCGCGGGCATGGCCGACATCGAGCGGTGCGCCGAAGCCATCCGCAAGGCCAAGCGCGGCCGCATCCACACCTTCCTGTCGACCAGCCCCAGCCACCGCGACCACATCCTGCACGCCAGCCAGGACGACATCCTGGAGATGATCACCAAGTCGGTGACCCATGCGCGCAACCTGTGCGGCGATGTGGAATGGTCGGCCCAGGACGCCACCCGCACCGAGCAGGACTTCCTGCGCCGCTGCGTCGACGCCGCCATCAAGGCCGGCGCCACCACGATCAACCTGCCGGACACGGTCGGCTACAGCTATCCGTCGGAATACGCCGACATCTTCCGCGACATCCTGGAGCATGTGGACGGCGCCGACCGGGTCATCCTGTCCACCCACTGCCACAACGACCTGGGCCTGGCGGTGGCCAATTCCCTGGCCGGCGTGCAGGGCGGCGCGCGGCAGGTCGAGGTGGCGATCAACGGCATCGGCGAGCGGGCCGGCAACGCGGCGCTGGAAGAGATCGTCATGGCGCTGAAGGTGCGCGGCGACCAGCTGCCCTACTTCACCGGTGTCGAGACCCAGAACATCACCCGCGCCAGCCGCTATGTCTCGGCCATCACCGGCTTCCCGGTGCAGTTCAACAAGGCGATCGTCGGCAAGAACGCCTTCGCCCACGAGAGCGGCATCCACCAGGACGGGATGCTGAAGGACCGCGGCACCTACGAGATCATGACGCCGGAAGACGTGGGGCAGGGCGCCTCCAACCTGGTGATGGGCAAGCACTCGGGCCGCCATGCCTTCCGCGAGAAGCTGAAGGCCCTGGGCTACGAGCTGGGCCAGAACGCGCTGAACGAGGCCTTCCAGCGCTTCAAGGACCTGGCCGACAAGAAGAAGCACGTCTTCGACGACGACATCGTGGCCCTGGTGGACGACGCCCTGGCCTCGGGCGCCGACCGCATCCAGGTGAAGAACCTGCGGGTGATCGCTGGCACGGAAGGGCCGCAGGAGGCCTTCCTGACCGTGACCATCGAGGGCGAGGAAAAGTCCGCCAACGCCACCGGCGACGGGCCGGTCGACGCGGTGTTCAACGCCATCCACAAGGTCGCCCCGCACGACGCGGTGCTGCGCCTCTTCCAGGTGCATGCGGTGACCGAGGGCACCGACGCCCAGGCCCAGGTCTCTGTGCGTCTGGAGGAGGACGGCCGCATCGCCACGGGCCAGGCCGCCGACACCGACACGCTGACGGCCTCGGCCAAGGCCTACGTCAACGCGCTCAACAACCTCACGGCGCGCAAGGAAAAGAGCGACCCCGGCGCGATCGCGTCGGGCTTCTGATCCGCCGACCATGTTGTGGATCTTGCTGACTGCAGCGGCCGCGCCGCTGCAGGTGGCCCGCAATGCGCTGCAGCGCGGCCTGGTGGGCGACGCCGGGCCGTGGGGCGCGACCCTGGTGCGCTTCCTGTTCGGCCTGCCGTTCTCACTGGCGATCTTCGCGGTCACGGCGGCCCTGACGCCGGGCGCGAGCGCGCACTGGAGCGTCGCCTACGCCATCGCCGCGTTCGTGGGCGCGGTGGCGCAGATGGCGGCGACGGCGGCGCTGCTGGTGGCCATGCACCGTTCCGGCTTCGCCGTGGCGACGGTGATGCAGCAATCGTCCCTGCCGCTGTCGGCGGCCTTCGGGGCGCTGGCGCTGGGCGATCGGATCGGAAGCCACGCCTGGGCCGGGATCGCAACCACGACCGTGGGCCTGGCGATCCTGTCCTGGCCGAGACGAGACCAGATGGCTGGCGCCGGGCTGGGCGCGGTCATGGGGCTGGCGTCGGGCGGGGCCTTCGCCGTGGCCCTGAACGCCTATCGCCAGGCGGGCCTGCTGCTCGAGCCGCACCATGCGATCTACTCCGGCGTCGCCTCGGTCTGTGTGGCCCAGGCGATCCAGACGACAATCCTGGTCGCGGCGCTCGCGGTTCTGAGACCGGCGGCGCTGCTGGCTGTCGTCCGGTCCTGGCGCCCGTCGCTGGGCGCAGGGTTCTTCGGCGCGGCGGCCTCGGCCTGCTGGTTCGGCGCCCTGGCGCTGGCGCCCGCCGGACCGGTCCGGGCCGTGGGCGTGATCGAGGCGCCGATCGCCGCGGCGGCCGGACGCCGGCTGTTCAAGGAACGGCTTTCGGTCCGACAGCTCGCCGGCGGCGCACTGGCCGCGATCGGCGTGGCGGTAGCGGCGCTGGGCTGAGCGTTATAAACTCTCGCTGCATAACGGTTGCGGCGGAGGCGCATGTGCGCGGTTTGGCTTTGACGATCTCCCTGGTCCTGCTCGGCACGCCAGCGCTGGCGCAGGAGGCGCCCCCGGCGAAGGCCAATTGCGCGGCGATGGATCAGAACCTCCCGGCCGACCTCACCGGTTGGACCGCTCAGACGCCGCTGGCCGCCGCGGCGAACCCCGCCGGCCTCGCCAAGGCCGCGATCGCGCCCGGCAAGGCGATCGCCGCGGACCTGCCGCAGACCTCGATGGTCAAGTTCGTCACCCAGCCGGAACGGCCGGGCGGCTCGGCAAGCCACGGGGGCATGTACGAACTGCGCGTAGAAAAGGCCGGGACCTATGTCTTCGCCCTGGGCTCCGGCGCCTGGATCGACGTGCTGAAGGACGGCAAGCCGCTCACCTCCACCGCCCACAGCCACGGCCCGGCCTGCTCGACCGTCGACAAGCTGGTCGACTTTCGGCTGGAGCCCGGCCGCTACGTCCTGCAGCTCTCCGCCGCGCCCGATCCGAAAGCGGGGATCCTCGTGACGCGGCGGCCTTGATCGCAGCCGCTAGGCCGCTTCGCGCGCCTGGGCGTCGAGGGCGCGGAAGTCCTCGTCGGTGAGCTCGATCCCCGCGGCGGCCACATTGTCCTCCAGGTGGGCGACCTTGCCGGTGCCAGGGATCGGCAACATCACCGGGCTGCGCTTCAGCACCCAGGCCAGCGCCACCTGGCTGGGGGTCGCGTTGGCCTTGTGGACCACGCTGTCCATGGCCGTGCCGGGTCGGGCGAGGTCGCCGGCCGCCAGTGGGAACCAGGGGATGAAGCCGATGCCCTGGGCCTCGCAGTGGTCGAGCACCTTCTCGCTGCCGCGGTCGATCAGGTTGTAGCGGTTCTGCACCGTGGCGACCGGGAACACCTTCCGGGCGGCCTCGATCTCCTCGACGCTGACCTCGGAGAGGCCGGCATGCCGGATCAGGCCTTCCTTCAGCATGTCGGCGATGACGCCGAACTGTTCGTCGCGCGGCACCTTGGGATCGATACGGTGCAGTTGCCAAAGACCGATCTGATCCACCTTCAGCCGGCGCAGGCTCATGAGCACGCATTGGCGCAGATATTCTGGGCGCCCGACGGGCGCCCAGACGTTCGGGCCGTGGCGGGTCAACCCGCCTTTGGTGGCGATCAGGATATCGCCATAGGGATACAGCGCCTCAGCGATCAGGTCTTCGCTGACGAAGGGGCCGTAGCTGTCGGCGGTGTCGACGAAGTTGACCCCCAGATCGGGCAGGCGCTTGAGCGTCCGGATCGCCTCGTCGCGGTCCTCCGGCTCGCCCCAGATGCCCTTGCCGGTGACGCGCATGGCGCCGAAGCCCAGGCGGTGAACTGCAATGTCGCCGCCGATCCTGAAGGTCCCGGAGGCTGCAGCTGAGGAATTGGCGCTCATGGGATGGCTCCATCATATCGGGTTGGGGGAGCCCGACACTTAGGTACGCGCCTATTCCACCGCCAGGATCACGTGCGGCGCCTTGATCAACGCCGTGACCTTGTCGCCCACGGCCAGCTCCAGGGCGTTGGCGCTTTCCACGGTGATGGTGGCGGTGAGCGTCTTGGCCCCGCCGATGTCCACGCCGATCTCGCTGTTCACCGCGCCGTCGGCGCGGCTGCAGACCACGCCGGGGATCTGGTTGCGGGCCGAGGTCTTGAGGTTCTCGCCCTTGGCCAGGATCACGAAGCTGGACTTGATCAGCGCGACGGCCGGCTTGCCGGGGGCCAGCCCCAGGTCGTCGATGCTGCGCCGGGTCAGGATGGCCGTGATCTCGACCCCGTCGCCGAGCTTGAGTGTGACCTCGCTGTTCACCTCGCCGGGCGTGATGCGGGCGATGACGCCGCGCAGGGCGTTGCGGGCGCTGGTGCGCATGCCGAGGCTCCAGAAAAGGTCGCGGGCCGGCTCGCCCGAAAGGGAGGTTTCCAGCTTGGCCATGGCCGCATCGACCTCGCCCTGGACCCGCCGGAAGGCGGCGACGGCCGCCTGGCCGCGGGCGGTCACCACGGCCGCCCCGCCCGCGCGGCCGCCGGGCTGGGCCTCGATCAGGGGGCCGTCGAACAGGTTGTTCAGCGCCTGCACGGCGTCCCACGCGCCCCGATAGGAGAGTCCCAGCCTGGTTGCGGCGGCGCTGATCGAGCCCAGTTCGGCGATCGCTTCGACGAGGGCGATGCGGTCGAGGCCCACCCGTCCCATGGCTCCGCGGCGAAGGACGAGGGAGGCGGAAAGGTCACTGTCAGCGGACATGTGCAACCCTGACCACAGTTTGCCGCGCGGCTGTAGAGCGCACGGCGCTCTTTATGCCTTGAAATGATGCTTGGCGCAGGGCAGAGGTGCGCGATCTCCGGTAGATCGTGACGAGTCCGCGCCGCCGGGGGCGTGGACGGATTGTTTCAGGTCGCCGGACCGCCCTTTCGCTCTCCCATTCCGTACGGCTGCTCAATGATCTCATCGCTCTTCGGCGCCATCTCTAACGACATCGCCATCGACCTCGGCACCGCCAACACCCTGATCTATATGAAGGGCAAGGGCATCGTGCTGAACGAACCGTCGGTTGTGGCGCTCCGCAACGTCGGCGGCCGCAAGGTCGTCCACGCCGTCGGCATCGAGGCCAAGCAGATGCTGGGCCGTACGCCGGGGCACATGGAAGCCATCCGCCCGATGCGCGACGGGGTCATCGCCGACTTCGAAGTCGCCGAGGAGATGATCAAGTACTTCATCCGCAAGGTTCACAACCGAAAGGGCTTTGTGAACCCGAAGGTGATCGTCTGCGTGCCGTCGGGCGCCACCGCCGTGGAGCGCCGGGCCATCAACGACAGCTGCCTGAACGCCGGCGGCCGGCGGGTAGGCCTGATCGACGAGCCGATGGCCGCCGCGATCGGCGCCGGCCTGCCGATCCACGAGCCCACCGGCTCGATGGTCGTCGACATCGGCGGCGGCACCACCGAGGTGGCCGTGCTCTCGCTCTCCGGCATCGTCTATTCGCGCAGCGTCCGCGTCGGGGGCGACAAGATGGACGAGGCGATCATCAGCTACATGCGCCGCAACCATAACCTGCTGATCGGCGAGACCACCGCCGAGCGGATCAAGAAGGAGATCGGCACGGCCCGGGCGCCGGCCGACGGCGAGGGCCTGTCGATCGAGGTCAAGGGCCGCGACCTGATGCAGGGCGTGCCGCGCGAAGTCCGTATCAGCGAGAAGCAGGCTTCGGACGCGCTTTCGGAGCCGGTCGGCCAGATCGTCGACGCGGTGAAGATGGCGCTGGAAGCCACCCCGCCTGAGCTCGCCTCCGACATCGCCGACAAGGGCATCATGCTGACCGGCGGCGGCGCCCTGCTGCGCGGCCTGGACGCCGAGATCCGCGACCACACCGGCCTGCCGGTGACCGTGGCCGACGATCCGCTCAGCTGCGTGGCCTTGGGCTGCGGCAAGGTGCTCGAACATCCGAAATGGATGAAGGGCGTTCTCGAATCCACGCTAGCCTAGGGCACGGCTGAGTCGCTGCGCGAGGTGCGGGCGCGGGGGCGCCGCTGGAACGAGGCCTTGAGTGTCCTTAAGGGACAATCCGCTCGGTGAATTGAAGGTCCCGCTGGCCTGGGGTGGCGCGGTGGCCTTGATCGTGGCCGTCATCGCGGCGGCCGCGCTACTGCTGTCCGACCGGCGCGAGACCTTCAAGGCGGAAGCCTATGGCGTCTCGCGCAAGGCCAGCGACACGGTGCTGGCGCCCGTGGGGGACGTGCTGTCGACGCCCGGCCGCTGGATCGGGACCGGCGTGGGCTATGTGGGCGACTACTTCGGCGCCGCGTCGGAGAACCACGACCTGAAGGTCCAGCTGAAGCAGATGCGCGCCTGGCGGGACGAGGCGATCGCGCTGCGCTCGGAGAACGCCCGCTTCCGCACGCTCCTGGGCCTGAAGACCGACCCGCCCATTCCGATGGTGGCCGCCCGTATCGTCACCGACAGCCACGGTCCCTTCGCCGACACTCGCCTGGCCAATTCGGGCAGCGAACACGGGGTGAAGGTCGGCAATCCGGTGATGAGCGAGAACGGCCTGGTCGGACGGGTGATCGGCGTCACCGACGGCGCCAGCCGCATCCTGTTGCTTACCGACATCGCCTCGCGCACCCCGGTGATGATCGACCGCACCAACGCCCGCGCCATCCTGACCGGCGACGGCGGCCCGAACCCGCGCCTGGACTACCTGCGGGGCCGCGATCCGATCCGCGAAGGCGACCGGGTGCTGACCTCGGGCGACGGTGGGGTGCTGCCGCGCGGCCTGCCGGTCGGCGTGGCGGTGAAGGGGCTCGACGGCCGTTGGCGCGTGGTGCTGGCGTCGGACCGGGCGCCCATCGACTATGTTCAGATCATGCTCTTCCAGGACTTCACCCAGGTGGTGAACCTGAAGGAGGTGTCGCAGACGCCGACCCCGCCGCCGACGCCGGGGCCCGGCATCAAGCCGGTCGAGCCGGAAGCGGCGCCGGCCGGGCCGAAGACTGACGCCATCGGCGCGGCGATCGCCAAGACGCCCGCGCCGGCCGCGCAAGCGGCCCCGACACCGCCGGCCGCAAAACCGCCGTTGGCGAAACTTCCGGTCGCGAAACTCCCGACCACGCCTGGCGCGAAGCCGCAGGGGAAGCCGGACGCTTCCAAGCCGACCGCCGCGAAGCCCGACGCCAAGGCGGACGGCGCCAAGGCCGCGAGCAAGCCCACCGCGCCGAAGTCCGACGCCGCCAAGCCCGCCGCGGGTCCGGCGAAACCGAAGCCGAAGACGCCACCCGCGACCGACGGAGGCGCCGCATGAGCGCCATGCGCGGCCTGCAGCCCTGGCGCTGGATCGGCGTGCCCATGCTGCAGGCCCTGGTCGCGACCGTCCTGTTCGGGGTTCCCCTGATGGCTTTCGGCCTGCAGATCCCGCAGCCGATCTTCCCCATGGCGCTGGCCTTCGCCTGGGCGGTGATCCGGCCCTCGATCCTGGCGCCCTTCGCGGTGCTGCTGCTGGGCCTGTTCCTGGACGTCTTCTGGGGCGGCCCCCTGGGCCTGTGGGCCTTGTGCCTGTTGATCGCCTACGGCGTGGCCTTCGCCGGCCGCAGCATGATGGCCGGCCAGAGCCGTCTGATCCTCTGCGGCTGGTACGGCCTGGCCACGGCCACGGCCATGGTCGCCGGCTACCTGTTCGTGCTCCTGGATTCCCGTTCGGCGCCGGGGCCGGTCGCCATCGCCTGGCAATTCGTCGCCACAATCGTACTCTATCCCTTCTCGCAGCGGCTCATCGACCTGTTCGAGGATGCCGATGTGAGGTTCCGCTAGACCCTGGTGCGTTCGGATCGGGGCGATCCGAACGTTGAATCAGGGTCGCCACTTTAGAATTCCGAGACCGATGCTAGGCATCGGTCTCTTGGGGGGCTGGCGGGTGGCCGAGCCGCATATCTTCTTCGCCGAGGTCAACGAGCGGCAGGGCGTGTTCCACCGCCGCGCCTTCGTGTTGGGCGGCTTCGCCGGATTGGGGCTGGTGGCCCTGGGCGCTCAGCTCGCCCACCTGCAACTGATCGAGAGCGAGCGCTACACCAAGCTGTCGGCCAGCAACCAGTTCAACTTCCGCCTGACCCCGCCGCCGCGAGGCCTGATCGTCGACCGCAACGGCGTGGTCCTGGCCTCCAACCGCCCGAATTTCCGGCTGATGGTGGCCAAGGACAAGGGCATCGACCCGAAGCAGACGCTGAAGACCCTGGCCGAGTTCGTACCCATGGACGACACCCGCCAGAGCCGCCTGCTGCGCGAGATTTCCAACGCGCCGCGCAAATCGCCCGTGCAGGTGATGGAGGACATGAGCTGGGAGCAGTTCAGCGCCATCAACATCCGGGCGCCGGAACTGCCGGGTGTCACCGCCGACATGGGCGAGGTGCGGGTCTATCCTTACGGCGGCGCCTTCGCCCACGTGATCGGCTATGTGGCCAAGGTGACCAAGGAGGACATCTCCGACACCGGCCCGAACGCCGACCCGATCCTGTTGAACCCTGGCTTCCGGATCGGCCGCCAGGGCGTGGAGCAGGCCTTCGACCTGGATCTGCGCGGCAAGCCGGGCGCCCAGAAGGTTGAGGTGGACGCCAACGGTCACGAGGTGGCGACCGATCCCGCTGGCGACATCAAGGCGATCCCCGGCAAGGAGATCGTGCTCACCCTGGACGCCGACATCCAGAACCGCGCCATGGAGGTGTTCGGCGAACAGTCGGGCGCGGCGGTGATGATGGACTGCCGCACCGGCGACATCCTGTGCATGTACTCAGGCCCCAGCTTCGACGCGAACAAGTTCGTCCGGGGGCTCACCGCCATCGAGTACAAGGAGCTGGCGCAGTACGATCACAAGCCGCTGTTCAACAAGGCGCTGACCGCGAATTATCCGCCCGGCTCGACCTTCAAGACCATGGTGGCGCTGGCCTGCCTGGAGAACGGCTACGACCCGAGCACGGTCCATAGCTGTGGCAAGTCCTGGGCGTGGGGCGGCCGGGTCTGGCACTGCGACAAGGCGCACGGCGCGTTGGACCTGAAGGGCGCCATCGCCCAGTCCTGCGACATCTATTTCTATCAGGCCGCCCTTACCGTGGGGCCGGACAAGATCGCCGCCGTCGCGCGCCAGTTCGGCCTGGGCCAGGAGTTCGATATCGGCATTCCGGGCCAGAAGAAGGGCCTGGTGCCGGACACCGCCTACAAGCGCCGCGCCTTCCCCAAAGACCCGGTCTGGCACCCGGGCGAGACGCCCAGCATGGGCATCGGCCAGGGCTACACCCATCTGAATCCGCTGCAGCTGTGCGTGCAGTGCTCGCGGCTGGCCAACGGCCGCAAGGCGCTGCATCCGCGGCTGGTGAAGTCCGTGGGCGGCGTGGAGCGGCCCGCCGGCGCCAGCTTCGGCGACCTGCCGTTCGACGCCAAGCACATCGACTTCATCCGCAACGCCATGGCGGCGGTGACCGTCTCCGGAACGGCGGCGGGGCTCAGCAACATGGGCCTGGGCGACATCAAGATGGCCGGCAAGTCGGGCACGGCCCAGGCGTTCAACTATACCGCGGGCCACGGCGGGGCGCACGGCGCCCAGGGCGAGTGGAAGTTCCGCGACCATGCCTGGTTCATCGCCTTCGCCCCGATCGACGAGCCGCGCTACGCGGTCAGCGTCCTGGTGGAGCATGGCGGCTTCGGCGCCAGCACCAGCGGACCGCTGGCCCGTGAGCTGCTGCGCGTGGCGCTGCTGAAGGATCCCGAGATCCGGGCCACCATCGAACACCCGCTGCCGATTCCCGAGGCGCCGAAGGTGGAGAGCGATCCCGACGTGGTCGACCCGCCGACCCCGGCCGCCCAGGCGGTGCAGACCGCCCAGCAGACCACCGAATGACCGTCTCGGCCCTCACACGCCCCGGCGAACGCGACCGGCTGATCGTCAAGCTGGGCGAGATCGACTGGATCTTCTGTCTGACCGTCTCGCTGATCGCGGGCGCGGGCGCGGTGATGCAGTTCTCCATCGCTGGATCGTCCTGGATGCCCTGGGCCGCGCCTCACCTGGCGCGCTACGCCGTGTTCTTCGCGATCATGATCGTGCTCAGCGTCATCGACCTGCGGGTCTGGTTCGCGCTGGCCTATCCGATCTACGGCGCGGCCTTCCTGCTGCTGCTGGCGGTGCCGATCGTGGGCCACGGCGCCCTGGGCGCCAAACGCTGGCTGATGGCCGGGCCGATCCAGGTCCAGCCGTCCGAGATCATGAAGATCGGCCTGGTGCTGGCGCTCGCGCGTTTCTATCACGGCCTCTCCGGCAAGAGCGCCCAGTTCTCCTGGTGGCTGCTCGTGCCGGCCCTGCTGATCATGGCGCCGGTGGCCCTGGTGGCGAAGCAGCCGGACCTCGGCACGGCCATCCTGATCCTGGCGACCGGGGCCATCGTGGTCATCCTGGCCGGGTTGTCATGGCGGGTGATCCTGGCCGGCCTGTTGGGGGTCGTGGCGCTGGTGCCGCCGGTGGTGATGTTCGCCCTGCACGGCTACCAGAAGGCGCGCCTGACCACCTTCATGAACCCGGAGGCCGATCCGTCGGGCGCCGGCTATCACATCCTGCAATCGCAGATCGCGTTGGGCTCCGGCGGCCTGCTGGGCAAGGGCTACGGCCTGGGCTCGCAGAGCCAGCTCAACTTCCTGCCCGAGAAGCAGACCGACTTCATCTTCGCCACCCTGGCCGAGGAGTTCGGCTTCGTGGGCTGCGTCTCGATCCTGCTGCTCTACGCGGCGGTGATCTTCATGGCGCTGCGAACCGCCTACCTCAGCCACAGCCACTTCGGCCGGCTGGCGGCCGCCGGGGTCACGGCGACCTTCACGCTCTATGTGCTGATCAACGGCTCGATGGTGATGGGTCTGGCGCCCGTCGTGGGCGTGCCCATGCCGCTCCTGAGCTATGGCGGCACGGTGATGCTGACGGTGATGTGCGGCTTCGGCCTGGTCATGGCCGTGCGCGTCCACCGCTACTCGGAAGTCACCAGCGGCAAGGGCTCGCTGCTGTAACGAGCCCCGCCGACCGGCGTCGTTCTTACTGCTTCGCCAGCGTCCCGCGGATTTCGCCGCCGGGGTTCGCCGCGGTGTGGACGTTGAAGTAGACCTTGCCGGCGTTGAGGTCGGCGATCTGGGCGTCGGTGAGCGTGGCCGTGCCCTTGATCGGGCTCGTGCCGACGTTGCTAGCCGGCACGATCGGCGGGCCGTTGCCGCCGGGCGCGGTGGCGTCATGGAAGTGAGCGGCGACCGCCGGGCCCGACAGATCCTTGTAGTTGACCGTGTAGGTCAGGGTCTTGCCTTCCAGCATGGCGAAGACGTCGCCGCTGCCCTTGCCGGTTCCGGCCAGCTTGGCGGTGTAGTGGACCATCTGGGCCGAGGCCGCGCTGGCGACCAGCAGGCCAACCGCCGCGACGGCGGCGAACAGGGTGTGACGCATCGGTACTTCTCCCTCGCTTTCCGGGCAGGCTCCCGGGGGCGGCAAGTTGCGCGCCTCGGCGGCCCGGCGCAACAGGGCTTGTTAGACGCTTCGCGCCTGATCGGTGGCGCGCACCAGGGCGTCGACGATGCCGGGCTCGGTGGAGGCGTGGCCGGCGTCCCAGACCACCTCGAAGCGGGCGTTCGGCCAGGCCGATTTGAGCTTCCAGGCCGACTCCATGGGCGTCACCACGTCGAAACGACCCTGAACGATCCAGCCGGGGATGGATTTCAGCCGGCTGGCGTTCTTCAGGATCCAGTTCTCTTCCGGGAAGAAGCCCTTGTTGGCGAAGAAGTGGCACTCGATCCGGGCGAAGGCGATGGCGAAGTCGATCTCGTTGAACTTCGAGGGCCGCGCCTCGGGCCCGCGGATCGAGATGGTGTCGCCTTCCCACTGGCTCCAGGCGGCGGCCGCCTCGGCCTGCACGCGCCGCTCAGGGTGGGTGAGCCGCTTGTGGTAGGCGCCGATCATGTCGCCGCGCTCGGCCGCCGGGATCGGGGCGCAGAACCGCTGCCAGGCGTCCGGGAACAGCATGCAGGCGCCGTCCTGGTAGAACCAGGACAGCTCGCGCTCGGTGAGCAGGAAGATGCCGCGCAGCACCAGGCTTTCGACGCGCTCCGGATGCTTGATGGCGTAGGCCAGGGCGAGGGTGGAGCCCCAGGAGCCGCCGAACACGCACCACTTCTCGATCCCCAACCGCTCCCGCAGCCGCTCGATGTCCTCGATCAGGGTCCAAGTGGTGTTATAGTCCAGGCTGGCGTTGGGCCGGCTCTTGCCGCAGCCGCGCTGGTCGAAAAGCGCCATGCGCCATTTCGCCGGGTCGAAGAACCGCCGCATGGTCGGGTTGATCGCGCCGCCGGGGCCGCCATGCAGGATCACGCAGGGCTTGCCGTGCGGGTTGCCGCATTCCTCGAAATAGATCTCGTGGCCATCGCCCGCCGGCATCCAGCCCGAGTTGAAGGGCTCGTTCTCGGCGAACAGGCCGCGCCGGTTGGCGGCGGCGGAGACAGCGGGCGGCGGCGTCGAGCGTTCCATCGGGGTCAATCTACTTCGCGAAGCGGCTATTTGGGAAAACGTTTGGCCAGCCAGTCGAGGATCAGCCGGTTCACTTCCTGTGGCTTTTCCTGCTGCGTCCAATGGCCGGAGCCCTTGACCATGTGCATCTCGAGGTCGCCGATCATCGCCGGCATGCCCTCGGCCATGGCGGGGCTGAGCACGGCGTCCAGTTCGGCGGTGATCATCAGGCAGGGCAGGCCGTCGATGCGGGCGGGTTGACCTTCGGAACGCTCCCAGTTGCGGGTGAAGTTCCGATACCAGTTGATGCCACCGGTGAAGCCGGTGCGCTGGAAGGTCTCCACGAAGGCGGCCAGTTCCTCGGAGTCCAGCAGTTGCGAGCCCTCGTCGGAGGCGTCCCACTGCTGCAGCAGGTCCTTGAACGCGAAGGTAGAGCCGCCCTCGGGCGGCGGCTGGGCGGCGGCTGTCAGCCCGGTCGGCTTGCGCATGAAGAAGCGCATGGTCTTCTCGACGTCGGCGGACAGCACCGCGTCGGCGTCGCCCGGCGTCTGGAACCAGACGATGTACATGTCGGGCCCGAAGCGCATTCGCATGCCGGCGATGGGATCGATCGGGCTGCGCGGCATGAAGGGCGTGTTGAGGCCGATGACGCCGGCCACCCGGTCGCGGTGCATCAGCGGCATCTGCCAGACCACCAGGCCGCCCCAATCGTGGCCGCAGAAGATCGCCTTCTCCACGCCCAGGTGGTCCAGCAGGCCGACGAGATCGCCGGTCAGATGCTCGATGTCGTAGTCGGTGACCGCCTCGGGCCTTGAGGTGAGGCCGTAGCCGCGCTGATCCGGCGCGATGACCCAGCGGCCGGCGTCGCCCAGGGCCTTCAGCTGGTGTCGCCAGGAGAAGGCCAGTTCCGGGAAGCCGTGGCAGAGCACGATCGGCACGCCCTCGCGTGGGCCAGCCTCGTAGTAGGCCAGGTCGACGCCGTTCACCGCCGCATGCTGCACCGGCGGCATCTGGGTCTCGAAAGCGGACATCGGCGGCTCCCCGTTTGCGGCCTCCACCATTGCCGGAAGACAGCGGCGGCGAACAGGCTAAACAGGTCCTATGACCGCCGCGGAGCTTCCCGCCGACCGAACGACGCCTGCGGGGACGCCCGCAAGCACGCCTTGGGGGCTGGTGGTCCTGCTGGGCGCCCTGACGGCCATGGGGCCGTTGGCGATCGACATGTACCTGCCCAGCCTGCCGTCGATCGGCCAGGGGCTGCACGCCACCACGGGCGAGACCCAGGCGACGGTCTCCGCCTTCCTGGCCGGGATGGCGATCGGCCAGCTGTTCTACGGTCCGGCCTCGGACCGGATGGGGCGAAGGCCGCCATTGCTGTTCGGCAACTTGGTCTATATCGCCGCCTCCATCGCCTGCGCGCTGGCGGTATCGCCGACAATGCTGATCGGCGGGCGGTTCATCCAGGCGCTGGGCGCCTGCGCCGGCGGCGTGGTGTCCCGCGCCATCATCCGCGACCGCTTCAACCATACCGAAACGGCCCGGGCGCTCAGCCTGATGATGCTGATCATGGGCCTGGCGCCGATCCTGGCGCCCTTGCTGGGCGGCGCGCTGCTGGGCCTCGGCGGCTGGCGGCTGAACTTCTGGTTCATGACCGCTTTCGGTGTGATCGTCGGCGTGGTCGCCTTCTTCCGACTGAAGGAGAGCCGCTCTGAGGAGACCACCGCCCATGCGGCCAGCGAGACGCCGGTCCAGGCCTATCTGGCGCTGCTGAAGGAGCCGCGGCTGATGGGCTACGCCTTGGCTGGCTCGTTGAACGGCGCGACCCTGTTCACCTACCTGGCCTCGTCACCCGACCTGATCATCAAGATCTACGGCATCCCGGCCAGCGCCTTCGGCTGGGTGTTCGGGCTGAACGCGGTGGGCATTATCGGGTCGAACCAGGTCAACCGCTACTTCCTGCGTCGCGCGACCACCGACCAGATCCTGGAGCGGTCGAGCCTGATCGCCGTGGGGTTCGGCTTCCTGCTGGTGATCGCGGCGGTGACCGGGCTCGGCGAGCGGTGGAGTGTGCTGCCGCTGCTGTTCCTGCTGCTGTCCACCTATGGCTTCATGCAGGGCAACACCATGGCCGGCGCCCTGAACGTGGACCCGCGTCGCGCCGGCGCCATCTCGGCCATGATGGGCGCCGTTTCGTTCGGGACGGGCGCTCTGGCCTCGGCGGCCGCAGGCGTTCTTCACGACGGCACGCCGCGGCCGATGGCGCTGGTGATGTTCGTGGCCCTGGTGGGCTCCGCCTGCGCGCTGCGGTTCCTGGCTCTTCCGAAGGACCGCCGGGCCGCGGCCTAGGCGACCGGATCGACGCCGCGCGCCGCCCAGGCCAGCATCGCCCAACCCGCCAGGAAGCTCAGGCCCCCGAACGGGGTGATCGCGCCCACCCATCGCGGCGCGCCAAAGGCCAGCGCGTAGAGCGAACCCGAGAACAGCAGGACGCCGAACAGGAAGAAGCCCGGCGCGAACCGGGCCCGCCGGGCGCCCAGTTGCATGAAGATGGCCGAGGCGAAGGTCGCCATGGTGTGCATGAAGCCGTAGGTCGCCCCTGTGCGCAGCAGGTCCTGCGCCCGGGGATCGTCCGCCATGCCGTGGGCCGCGAAAGCGCCGACCGCGACCGAGACGAAGCCCCCGATCGCCGCCAGCGTCAGCCAGTTGCGCCGGCTCCAGAGCCCGCCCATCAACCCCAGACCTGCGGGCGGCGATCCTTCCAGGGCGCTTCCTTCTCCAGCTGGGCGGCCAGGCGGAACAGCGTCGCCTCGTCGGCGTATTTGGCGGTGAACATCATGCCGATGGGCAGGCCGTTGGCATCGACCTCGATCGGCAGGGACATCGACGGCTGGCCGGAGAAGTTGAACGGCGGCGTGTAGGGGAAGGCGCGGCCCTGGCGGCGGTTCACCTCCTTGGGCTCCAGGTTCACCGGGTCGATGAAGCCGATCTCCGGCACCGGCGTGCCCAGCACCGGGCAGAGGTAGACGTCGATGTCCTCGAAGGCCGCGAGCGTCGCGCGGTTCAGCATCCGCGTCTCCTGCAAGGAGCGCATGACGGCGGGGCCGTCCTGGCGGCGGCCGGCCTTCAGCGTGGCCCAGGTGAGCGGCTCCAGCTCGTCCGGCTCGGGCTCGCGGCCGATCTGGTCGATCAGGCGCGCCATGCCGGCGGCGAAGTTGGCGGCCGCGGCCGGGCCGCGGGAGGCGAAGAGGGCGCGGTAGTCGATGCCCAGGCCACGCTCGACCACCTCATGGCCCAGGCCCTTCAGCAGGGCGGCGGTGCGCTCCAGGGCGGCCTGGATCTCCGGGTCGATCGGCCGGCCGGACGGCGTTTCCGACGACCAGGCGATGCGGAGCTTGCCGGGGCTGGCTGCGACTTCCTCCACATAGGGCCGGGCCTTGGCCGGGGCCGGGTAGGGCGAGCCGGGTTCGGCGTAGCCGGTGGCGTCGAGCATGGCGGCGCTGTCGCGGACCGTGCGGGTCACCACGTGATCGACGACATTGCCCAGGGCGTAGTCGAAGCCGTCGGGCAGGTTCGGGTTGCGGTCGCGGGTGACCTTCAGCCCGACCAGGCCGCAGCAGGCGGCCGGGATGCGGATCGAGCCGAGGCCATCGGAGGCGTGCGCCAGGGGCACGATCCCGGCCGCCACGGCCGAGGCCGCGCCGCCGGACGAGCCGCCGGAGATGTGGTTGGGGTTCCAGGGGTTGCGGCACGGCCCCAAGGCGGCGCTCTCGGTCGTGCCGGTGATGCCGTACTCGGGCGTGTTGGTCTTGCCGAGCGGCACGACGCCGGAGGCCTTGTAGCGGCGGGTCAGCCCGCCATCCTCGCTGTCGACCACGCCGCGGGCGAACTTCGAGCCATGGCTGCGCGGCCAGCCGGCGACCGGCATGCCGAGGTCCTTGATCAGGAAGGGCACGCCCTTGAACGGCCCGTCGGGCAGATCGCCGGCGGCCCAGCGCCGCGCGTCGTCATAGCCCTTGTAGACCACCGCATTGAGGGTCGGATTGTGCCGTTCGATGCGGGCGATGGCGCTTTCCACCAGTTCCAGCGGGGTGACCGCTTTCGTGGCCACCAGCTCGGCCAGGCCCAGGCCGTCGTAGTCGGAATAGTCCGGCATCTCCATCGCGCTTACCTCGAACCTCCGGTGGCCAGGAACGCCAGTTTCTCGACCGGAGGCAGGCCGCCCGCCTGGCGCTTGAGTTCGCCGAACGCGCCTTCGGCAGCGTTCAACGCGTCGTCGATATCCCTGTCGGTCATGGCCGCGCAGAGGAACATGTTGTGCCAGGGGTGCACATAGACGCCGCGGTCCAGCATGGCGCTGGAGAAGCAGAAGCCCTTGCGCAGGTCTGGGTCGTCGTCGAACAGGAACAGCGGCATGGTCACGGGGCCGGTCTGGCGCAGGCCGAAGCCCGCGGCGCTGGCCCGCTCCGCCAAGCCGTCGCGCAGGCGCTCGCCCAGGGCGTTGATCCGCTCCAGATAGTCGGTGTCCCGCACCAGCCCTAGGGTCTCGATCGCCGCCGCCATGGGTGCGGCCTGGTACCAGAAGGAGCCGGTGACATAGATCTTGGAGGCTGCGGCGCGCGCCTTGTCGCTGCCCACCAGCACCGAGAGCGCGTGGCCGTTGGCGACGCACTTGCCGTAGGTCGACAGGTCCGGCTGCACGCCGATCTTCGCCCAGGAGCAGTCGCGGGCGACGCGTAGGCCCGCGCGGACGTCGTCGACCACCAGCAGCGCCTCGGTCCGGTCGGCCAGCTCCCGCGCGCGTCGGGCGTAGGCCAGGTCCGGCGCGGCCTGGTCGATGAAGGCGTCGTGCTTGAAGGGCGCGGCGAAGATGCAGGCAAGGTCGTCGCCGGCCTCGGCGACCGCGGCTTCCAGGCTGGCGACGTCGTTGTAGTCGTAGGTGATCTGATAGGCCCGGTCGGTCTGGATCGTGCCGGTGGGCCGCGGCACGCACCAGGGCGCCGCGCCATGATAGGCGCCCTTGGCCCGGACCACCGTCTTTCGCTTGGTATGGGCGCGCGCCGTGGTCAGCGCCATGGTGGTGGCGTCCGTCCCGTTCTTGCAGAACATCGCCCAGTCGGCATGGCCGATCAGCGCCACGAAGGCTTCGGCCAGTTCGACCATCAGAGCGGTCGGGCCGGTGAGGGTGTCGCCCAGGCCGAGTTGGCGGACGAAGGCGGCGTCGATCTGCGGGTTGGCATAGCCGAACAGGTTCGGGCCGTAGGCGCACATCAGGTCGAGGTAGCGCTGGCCGTCGACGTCCCAGATGTGGGCGCCTTCGCCGCGCTCGAAATACTGCGGATAGTCGTCGGGCAGCAGCGCCACTGACTGGTGACCGTACATCCCGCCGGGGATCACCGCCGCCGCCCGTTCCCGAAGTTCGCGATCCCGGCTGTTGGCGCGCGCCATGGTGTCCTCCCAATCGCGGCGAAGATTATCGTCGATCACACATTACGCGGGCCCGCCGTTACGTCCACCGGGACTCCTGATAGAGGCGGGAAGACATGTCGCTGCCCATTCGCCTCGGTCTCTTCTATGGGTCGCTGTTCATCGGCAACGGGGTCGCCTCGCCCTACATGCCGGTGTGGTTCGCTCATCATGGGCTGAACGGCGCGCGGATTGGGCTGATCCTGTCGTTGCCGATGATGGCGCGGGTGGTGAGCGCGCCCATGCTGGCGGTCTGGGCCGACAGTTTCCGCCTGCGGCGCACGGCGCTGATGGTCATGGGCGCGCTGGTGACCGTCGGCTACTTCGCCCTGGCCGCGCCGCTCGGCTTCGCGGGCTGGGCGGTGGTCTGGTTCCTGGCGGCCACCGTCTTCACCACCATGTCGCCGCTGACCGATGTGATCGTGCTGGCCCGCGCGCGGCGCGACGGCTTCAACTACGGCTGGCCACGCGGGATCGGCTCTGCGGCCTTCATCGTCGGCAACGTCGGCATGGGCGCGATCCTGACGCGCGACTCGCCGGACGCGGTGCTGATCTGGATCGTCGCGGCGGCCGCCCTCTCGTCGTTGGCCGCACGGGCCCTGCTGCCGCCCGATCCGGTGCACGAGCAGGGGGCCAAGGCGCCCCTGGCCGACCGGTTGACCGGTCTGGGTGAACTCGTCCGCGACCCCGCCTTCATGACCGCTGTCGTCGCCTGCGGCCTGATCCAGTCGGCGCACGCCTTCTACTACGCCTTCTCGACGCTCGCCTGGAAACGCCAGGGCATCCCGGAATCCATGACCGGCGTGCTGTGGGCGGTGGGCGTGACGGCGGAGATCGGCTTCATGTGGTTCCTGGAGCCGTGGCGCCGGCGGATCGGGCCCACGAACCTGCTGGTGATCGGCGGGGCGGCCGCCATCGTGCGCTGGACCGCGCTGGCGTTTTCGCCGCCGCTCTGGCTGCTCCTGCCGCTGCAGAGCCTGCATGCGTTCAGCTATGCGGCGACCTTCTTCGCCTCGCTCCAACTGGTGGAGCGGCTCTCCGTGCCGCGCAACGCTTCGGCGGCTCAGACGATCAATTCGGCGCTGTCGGGCGGGATCCTCTCGGGGATCGCCACCATCATCTCCGGTTGGCTGTTCGACCGCGTGGGCGCACAGGGGTATCTGTTGATGAGCGCCATGTGCCTGGCCGGCGTGCTGGGCGCGCTGCGGCTCTACGGCGAGCGCCGGCTCAGCCCGGCCTAGGGAGAGCACCATGCGCCTGTTCGGATGTGTCTGCGGCCAGTTCCACACGACGGCCGACGCCATGGGGATGAAGGCGGGCGCGGCGCGGATCGCGGCCCCTGTGCCCTTCTATGTGATCGACCATCCGGATGGCGTCGCCCTGTTCGACTGCGGCCTGCACGCCGATGTCGGCAACGCCGACGATCCCTATCGCCAAGCGCTGCAGAGCCAGGGGCAGGACGTGACCTTCGGGCCGGAGGACATCGTGGCGAGGCATCTGGAACGGCTGGACATCGACCCTGGTCGCGTGCGCTGGATCGTGCTCTCCCACCTGCATTTCGACCACGCCGGCGGTCTGCACCAGGTGCCGAATGCCACCCTGGTGGTGCAGAAGAAGGAATGGGAGGCCGGCGCCGACCGCGAGACGGCGGCGCGCTATTTCCTGCCCCGGCGCTACTTCGACCTCGGCCATCAGGTGCTGCAGGTCGAGGGCGAGCACGACCTGTTCGGCGACGCCTCGGTGGTGACGATCCCCAGCTTCGGCCACACACCGGGCCACCAGTCCCTGCGGGTGAAGAACGCGCAAGGCGACCACATCCTGGTGGGCGACGCCTGCTACACCTGCGAAGCGGCGGAGACCCGCAATTTCCCCGACTTCGCCGATCACGCGGCCATGAACCGGTCGTTGGACGGCCTGCTCGCGCGGCGCGAAGCCGACACGGTGATGGTCTTCGGCCACGACCCCGGCCAGTGGGGCGAGAAGCCGGTGCTGCCCTCTATGCGCCACTAATCGGCGCCGCCTGACCTCGGGTCACGCTTGCGTCAACCTGTCGGCGGGCGAAGATGGCCGCACGGAGGACCGTCATGCGCGCCCTGCAAGTCAAGGAACCTTATGGGCTCGACGCCCTGGAGGTGATCGAGGCCCCCGATCCGACGCCCGGGCCCGGCGAGGTGCTGGTTCGCATGCGCGCCGTGTCGCTGAACTACCGCGACCTGCTGATGGTGCAGGGGATTTACAGCCGCGCCCCGAAGATCGACGCCATCACGCCCTTCTCGGACGGCTGCGGCGTGGTCGAGGCGGTCGGGCCGGGCGTGACCCGCGTGAAGCCGGGCGATCGGGTGGCGACGCTGTTCTTCCAGCGCTGGATCTCCGGGCCCCCGAACCTCGACAAGCTGTCCTCGTCCCTGGGCTCGCCGATCCCCGGCGCCGGCCGCGAGCTGGCGGTGTTCAGCGCCGACGGGGTCTCGAAGGTCCCGGACTTCCTGACGGATCACGAGGTCTCGACCTTGCCCTGCGCCGCCCTGACCGCCTGGCGCGCCCTGTTCGAGGACGCCGACCTCAGCCCCGGCGACACGGTGGTGATGCAGGGCACCGGCGGGGTGTCGATCTTCGGGCTGCAGTTCGCCCATGCGGCGGGCCTGAGCACCCTGATCACCTCCTCGTCCGATGAGAAGCTGCAACGCGCCAAAGCCCTGGGCGCGGATCATCTCGTCAACTACCGGGAGACGCCGGAGTGGTCGACGCCCGTCCGCGAGGTCACCGCGGGCGTCGGCGCCGACGCCATCATCGAAGTGGGCGGCGGCGGCACCATCGAGCAGAGCCTCCGGGCCATCCGGATCGGCGGTCATATCGCCATCGTGGGCGTGGTGGGCGGCTTCGGGGGCAGCTTCAACCCGGCGGTGCTGATCGGCAACTCGGCCAGGCTGCAAGGCTTGTCGGTCGGCTCGCGCGACATGTTCGAGGCGATGTGCCGGCTGATGGACCAGCGCCGCATCCGCCCGGTCGTCGATAAGGTGTTCCCCTGGACGGAGGCCAGGGCCGCCTTCGCCGCGATGCAGGCGGGCGAGCATTTCGGCAAGATCGTCCTGGAGTTCTAGCGAAGCGAGTTCTGGCGCGGCCCGAGCGCCACAGGGAGGACGCGATGAAGACCAAGGGTATCAACCACCTGGCGCTCGTGTGCCGCGACATGGAGGAGACCGTCCGGTTCTACACCGAGGCGCTCGGCATGCCGCTGGTGAAAACCGTGGCCCTGCCGGACGGCGGCCAGCACTTCTTCTTCGACTGCGGCGGCGACACCCTGCTGGCCTTTTTCTGGTGGCCGGACAGCCCCGCGGCCGCGCCGGGGATCGCGTCGGTCAAGGACTTCCCGGCCGAGCCGAA
>JAFEDM010000055.1 GCA_018241625.1 Pseudomonadota bacterium
ACGCCCGGCAAAGGCGGCACGACCCACCTGGGCCTGCCGGTGTTCAACACGGTGGCCGAGATCGTGAAGAACGAGCGGGTGGACGCCTCGGCGATCTACGTCCCGCCGCCCTTTGCCGCGGACTCGATCCTGGAAGCCATCGACGCGGAGATCCCGCTGATCGTCTGCATCACCGAGGGCATCCCGGTGTCGGACATGGTGCGGGTGAAGCGCGCGCTGGACGGCTCGAAATCCAGGCTGATCGGGCCCAATTGCCCCGGCGTGCTGACCCCGGGTGAATGCAAAATAGGCATCATGCCGGGCAACATCTTCAAGAAGGGCTCGGTGGGCGTTGTCTCGCGCTCCGGCACGCTTACCTATGAGGCCGTGTTCCAGACCTCCCAGGTGGGCCTTGGCCAGACGTCGGCCGTGGGCATCGGCGGCGACCCCGTGAAGGGCACCGAGTTCATCGCCATGCTCGACCTGTTCCTGAAGGACCCGGAGACCGAGTCGATCATCATGATCGGCGAGATCGGCGGTTCGGGCGAGGAAGACGCGGCGGAATTCATCAAGAATTCACCAACCAAGAAGCCTATGGTCGGCTTCATTGCGGGCCGTACGGCGCCGCCCGGACGGCGCATGGGTCATGCCGGCGCCATCATCTCCGGCGGTAAGGGCGGCGCGGAAGACAAGATCGCTGCGATGGAGGCTGCGGGCATTCGTGTCTCTCCGTCGCCGGCGAAGCTGGGCGAGACCCTGCTCGAGGTTCTGAAGGGCGCGTAAGCGCCGGCAATTTAGCGTTTTGAGCGGTCCGCGCTCGGCTCCTCCCTAGAAGCTCCGCGGCCCGGCTCAGGGAAGCGGACGAGATGGCGGACGACGCGGGTCTGATCAACGAGGTCTTGGCGGAGACCTCTTTCCTCTACGGCGGCAACTCGGCCTTCGTGGAAGACCTCTATGCGAAATGGTCGGCCGACCCGAACGGGGTCGAGCCGTCCTGGCGGGCCTTCTTCGCCTCGCTGCAGGACTCGGCCGCCGACGTGAAGCGCGGCGCCGAAGAGCCGGCCTGGACCAAGGCCGCGCCGCCGACCCAGCGTCCCGACTGGCTCTCGGCCATCGACGGCCTGTGGCCGGCGGTCGAAGCCAAGGTGGGCACGAAGATCGCCGAGCGTGCGGCGGCCGCGGCCGCCCCGGCTGCGCCGGTCGACAACGACGCGGTGCGCGGCGCGACCCTCGACAGCCTGCGCGCCATCATGATGATCCGCGCCTACCGGATGCGCGGCCACCTGAAGGCCAACCTCGATCCGCTGGGCATCGCGACCACGCCCGGCGACGCGTCCGAGCTGGACCCGGCCACCTACGGCTTCTCCGAAGCCGATTTCGACCGTCCGATCTTCCTCGACTTCGTGCTGGGGCTGGAGACGGCCACGGTCCGCGAGATCCTCGAGATCGTGCGGCGGACCTACTGCGGCAACGTCGGCGTGCAGTACATGCACATCTCCGATCCCAAGGAGAA
>JAFEDM010000056.1 GCA_018241625.1 Pseudomonadota bacterium
CCGACAAGCCGGCGCTCACCGTCCAGTCCGGCGACACGGTCGCGGTGCACACCCTGCTCACCAACAACCCGACCGGCCTGAAGGCCAACGGCGTGCCGGACGACCAGATCGAGCCCGCCCTGAAGGACGTCTACGAACACGTGCCGGCCTCGGCCCGCGGCCCTGGCGGCCATGTGCTCACCGGCCCGATCGTCATTGACGGCGCCGAACCCGGCGACACGCTGGAGATCCGCATCCTGAAGATCGATCTGGCGATCCCCTATGCCTACAACGGGTTCGGCCCGCCCAACGGCCTGCTGCGCGACGACTTCCCCTACCGGCGCACCAAGATCATCCCACTGGACCGCCAGAAGATGCTGGGCCACTTCGGCCCAGGCATCGATATCCCGCTGCATCCCTTCTTCGGCAGCATGGGCGTCGCCCCGCCGCCGTCCATGGGCCGCTGGGACTCGACGCCGCCCACGATCATCGGCGGCAACATGGACAACAAGGAGCTGGTCGCCGGGACGACCCTCTTCCTGCCGGTCTTCGTGAAAGGCGCCTATTTCAACGTCGGCGACGGCCACGCCGGCCAGGGCAACGGCGAGGTGGACGTCACCGCCATGGAGACCTCGCTGGTCGGGACCTTCCAGTTCATCGTCCATAAGGGCGAGAAGCTGCCCTACCCGCGCGCCGAGACGCCGACCCACTACATCGCCATGGGCTTCGACGACGACTTGGCCGTCGCCACCGTCAAGGCGGTGCGCAACATGGTCGACTTCCTGGTCGCCCATAAGGGCCTGTCGAAGGACGACGCCTATATGCTGACCAGCGTGGCCGGCGACGTCGACATCACCGAGGTCGTGGACCGCAACAAGGCCGTCCACGTGATGATGCCCAAGGCGATCTTCGCGAAATAGGCGGACTAGGGCCTCGCCTCGAACTTGAAGGCCAGGTAGCGGACGTCGCCGCCCTTGGGCACCAGCGTCTGGTGCGGCGTGCCGGGCGGGATCCACAGCACGTCGCCGGGCCCAAGCGCATAGCTGCGCGCGCCGATGATCCTGCCGCCGCGCCATTCGCCGGGCGCGGTCTCCTTGTTGCCGCTCACCGCGCCGCCGACCAGCTCGGTCGCATGACCGGACTGGACGATCAGCTCGTCCGCCAGATGGCTGTGCACCTCCACCTGCCCGTCGGCGTCACGGTGGGCCG
>JAFEDM010000057.1 GCA_018241625.1 Pseudomonadota bacterium
AAGATACGGAGGCTGCGGCGCCTCTAAAAAACATATTCCATTAAGTGTGCATCTCTAATCTCGTCCTTATGACTTCAGAATAAGAAGCCTGGAAGACGGGAAGGCCAAGATGTATACTTACGGACCCCTGATGCCGGATCTGAATCTGGTCGCAGCGGGCATCCTCATCTGGGTCGCGGCGATCAGCGTCGCCTTCTGCGTCTACCTGCCCTCCATCCGGACCGGACGCGAGGCCTTCTGGGCCCGTCGCCTGGCCCGCCGATCGATCGAGGTTGAGGAAGGCTTCGATCGTTCCGCCAAGCCGCTCGGACCTGCAGCGTATCGCGACTCCGCGGTGGCGCGGGCGCCTGCGACCGCTGTTCCCCCCGCGGCGACCCCGCAGGCGCCTGCCCTGGCTGAAGCTGGGCCGGAAGCCCCCAAGGCCAACATCGATGAACCGCAGGCGGTCGAGCTCCAGCCGTCCGCGGACGACACGGGGCCAGAGACTGTCCACACGCCCGACCAGTTCAGCGTGCTCATCGTCGACGACAACGCCATCAACCGTCAGGTTCTGGAGATGATCCTCGACAGCGTCGGCATGGCCCACGTCTCGGTGGAGAACGGCCTGCAGGCCGTCGAAGCCATGCGCGACACCGCCTACGACGCCGTACTGATGGACCTGCAGATGCCGGTGATGGACGGCTTCGAGGCGACGCGCCGCATCCGGGACATGGAAGCGCGCCGTGGCGCCTCCCATTCCACCATCATCGTGGTGTCGGCCAACTGTCTCGACGAACACATCGCCGCCGGACGGGAAGCCGGCGCGGACGCCCATCTGCCAAAGCCGATTTCCGCCGGGGCGCTGATTGGTGAACTGGCGTCCTGCCCCACCTTGAACCGTATGGCGGCTTGATTTTGTTGAACGATCCGCCGGACGGCGCACCAATCTGTTAACCCCCGACGTTTAGACAAGAGCGCTAACCCCTAGGGAAAGTAGTCGCGTTTGTTCGCCGTTTTCACCTGCATCCTCGCGCAGCATGACCTGCGGCTGGTGGCGGTGGCGGCGCTCATATGCGTGACCGCCTGCGTCAGCGCGTTCGGCTTCCAGGCCCGTAGCGAGACGTCCGAGCGCGGCGTGCGCTGGGCCTGGTTCGTGCTGACCGCGATGGTCGCCGGCTCCGGCGTCTGGGCGACCCATTTCCTGGCGATGCTGGCCTACGAGCCGTCGCTGAAGATCGCCTACGACCTGCCGGAGACCCTGGCCTCGCTGACGGCCGCCGTGCTGGGCATGGGCGCGGGCTTCGCCATCCTGTCCTGGCGGCAGCTCAAGGGCTCCGACCTGATCGGCGGGGCGCTCACCGGCGCCAGCGTGGCGATCATGCACTACATGGGCATGGACGCCGTGCGCACCGCCGCGGAGGTGCGTTGGGACTTCGCCTATGTCGGCGGCTCCCTCGTCGTCACCGCCGTCGGCGGCATGGCCGCCTTCGCGATCCACCGACGCATGCGCACGCGCTGGGGCTGGGCCGCCTCGGCCGCCGCCCTGGTCGGGGGCATCGTCGGCCTGCACTTCACCGGCATGACCGCGGTCACCCTGGTCGCCGATCCAAACATCCAGCTCGCGGGCGATGTGATGGGTCGCGGCGGCCTGGCGCTGCTGACCAGCGGGCTCGCCGCCCTGATCCTGGGCGCGGGGATCAGCCTCGTGCTGATGGAGCGGGTGGGCCGCCGCAGCACCTTCGACAGCGTTCGCGAAGCCTTGAACGCCGTGCCCTCCAGCCTCGCCTTCTACGACGCAGGCGATCGCCTGCGGGTGTGGAACGACGCCTTCGAAAGGCTGACGCGCGATAGCGGCGCGGAGCCCGAGGTCGGCGGTCATCGCCGGACCTATATCAAGGCGGCCGCCGAGGCCGGCTGGTTTGCGGTGGTCGCCGAAGGCGCGCAGGTCCAGACCGACCGGATCGAACAAAGCGTCCACGGCCGCCAGACCGAATTCCATCTGCCCGACGGTCGCTGGCTGCGTCACGAGGCGCACCGCACCGCCGACGGCGGCATGGTCACCATCCTGAACGACATCACGGCCGAGAAGCGCGCCGCCGAAGCGATGGCCGCCGCACGCGACGCCGCCGAGGCGGCCAACCGTGCGAAGAGCGAGTTCCTGGCCAACATCAGCCACGAGATCCGCACGCCGCTGAACGGCGTCCTGGGCATCGCCGAGGTCCTGCAGCGCGGCGACCTCAAGGACGACCAGCGTCAGCTGGTGGGCGTGATCCAGAAGTCCGGCAGCCTGCTGAACGGCATCCTGGGCGACATCCTCGACCTGGCCCGCGTCGAGGCCGGCGTCTTCGAGCTGCGCCCGGAGCGCACCGACCTGGGCAAGGCGGTCCAGCTGGTCCGCGATCTCTATGCGCCGGCGGCCGAAGAGAAGGGCCTGACGCTGACCGCAACCATCGCCGAGGCCGCCGCCGGCGACGTCGTCTGCGACGCCCAGCGCCTGGCCCAGGTGCTCGGCAACCTGGTCAGCAACGCCGTCAAGTTCACCGACTTCGGCGAGGTGGCGATCAGCGTCGAACGCGACGGCGACACCGTGCGGTTCGCCGTGCGCGACACCGGCATCGGCTTCGACGAGGCCGAGCGCGAACTGCTGTTGCAGCGCTTCCGGCAGGCCGACAGTTCCTTCACCCGCAAGCATGGCGGCGCGGGTCTGGGCCTCACCCTGTGCCAGGCCTATCTGCGCCAGATGGGGTCGGCCCTCGATTGCCGGAGCCGGCTGGGCAAGGGATCGACCTTCGCCTTCGATCTCCACCTTCCGCCGCTGGCGGCCGAAGCCGCCCAGATGGAAGCGAATGCGGCGGAGGGCGACGACCTCGACCGCTTCAACGTGCTGGTGGTCGACGACAACCCGGTCAACCGCCAGGTCCTGGAGCTGATCCTGGGCAGCGTGGGCGTGCCCCACGCCTCGGTCGAGAACGGTCAGGAAGCAGTCGACGCGATGATGACCGGCGACTTCGATGCGATCCTGATGGACATCCAGATGCCCGTGATGGACGGGCTGGAGGCCACCCGCCGCATCCGGCAATGGGAAGGCGAGCATCACCGCGGCCACGCCCCGATCATCATCGTCTCGGCCAACGGCCTGCCCGAGCACGTGGACGCCGGCCGCGCCGCCGGGGCCGACGCCCACCTGAACAAGCCGGTCTCGGCCGCGGCCCTGCTGGGCGAGCTGGAGCAGCAGCGCGCCGTCGCCGCCGCCCTTCGCGCCGCCGCCTAGCCTCCGAACCAGTCAGCCGCGCCTGAATTCCAGGCGTCTTGCCGTAGCGTCAGTATTGCGGCGTTCCGGAAATGTGACCGCAACACGCCGGCGCAAGGTTGCGCGTCGTCGGCATGGACCTTCGTCCTGCGCCGGGCGCGCGGCCTTCCCGACCCCGCGCCGAAAAGGGCCTAATCCAGGGGGTTACAGATGATCCGTAAGACCGCGGCCGCTGTGGTCGCGCTCAGCCTATCGGCCAGCATGGCGCTGGCTCAGCCACCACAACGCGGGCCGGGCGCCAATCCGGCGCCCGCCGCACGCGGCAACCGCGCCGGGCCGGACGAACCGGGCGGCAATGCGGGACCCGTCGTCGAGCGGAACACCTTCCGCGGCGCGGTCGCCGGCGAGCACAAGATTTCCGACGCCGACATCGCCACGGCGCCCGTCGTCGAGCAGGCCAAGTCCTCGCACCACACGGTGACCATCAACGGCCAGACCATCGGCTACACGGCGACCGCCGGCACGCTCACCCTGCGCTCCGACGACGGCAAGCCGATCGCCTCGATGTTCTACGTGGCCTACACGGCCGACGGCGGGAAGAACCGCCCGGTGACCTTCAGCTACAACGGCGGCCCGGGCTCGGCCTCGCTGTTCGTGCACATGGGCCTGGCCGGCCCGATGCACGTGAACACCGACAGCCCGAACGCCACCCACGGCCCGCCCTTCAACATCACCGAGAACCCGTACTCGCTGCTCGACAAGTCGGACATGGTGTTCCTGGACGCCATCGGCGCCGGCTATTCCCGTCCGCTGGGCGACACCAAGGGGACCGAGTTCTGGGGCGTGGACCAGGACATCGACGCCTTCACCCGGGGCATCCAGCGCTACATCACCATCAACCACCGCTGGAACTCGCCGAAGTTCATCTTCGGCGAAAGCTACGGCACCACCCGCTCGGCCGGCCTGTCGCTATCGCTGCAGCAGCACGGCATTCAGCTGAACGGCGTCCTGCTGCTGTCGTCGGTGCTGAACTACGGGGCCCATGACTCGGGCTTCGACCACAGCTTCATCAGCTATGTGCCCAGCTATGCGGCCACCGCCGTCTACTGGAAGAAGTCGGCGACCCAGCCCAAGGACCTCAACGCCTATCTGGACGAGGTCCGCGCCTGGGCGCAGGGGCCCTATCTGGCGGCCCTGACCAAGGGCTCGAAGATCTCGCCGGCCGAGTTCGACGCCACCGCCAGGCAGCTGTCGGCCTACATCGGCATCCCGGTGGAGTTCATCAAGCGCGCCAACCTGCGCGTGGACCTGAACCACTTCCGGGCGGAACTGCTGCGCGACCAGGGCCGCATCCTCGGCCGCTACGACACCCGCTTCACCGGCATCAACACCGACAATGCGGAAGCCAACGCCGAGTACGATCCGTCCGACACGGGCATCAACGGGGCCTATGTCGCGGCCCTGCACGACTGGGTGGAGCAGCTCGGCTACACCACCGACCTGAACTACTGGCCCTCGGGCCCGAACATCAACCAGTCGTGGGACTGGCGTCACCGTCCGCCGGGCGGCTTCGGCGGCGGTGGCCGGCGTGAAAACGTCGCCAACACCGCGGCCGACCTCGGCATGGCGATGCGCGAGAACCCGCATCTGAAGGTCTTCTCGCTCAACGGCATCTACGACATGGCCACGCCTTTCTTCGGCACCGAGTACGATATCAGCCACTTGTATCTGGACCCGGCGATCAAGAACAACGTGCGCTTCGCCTACTACCCGTCCGGGCACATGGTCTATCTGAACCAGGACGCCCTGAAGCAGCTCAAGGCCGACGTCGCCAAGTTCTACGACGACGCCCTGGCCGAGAAATAGACGCCGCCAGACCGCGGAAACGAGAGGCGCCGGGCGGCATCCGTCCGGCGCCTTTTTCGCGCCCGAACAAGAAGGGTCCCGCGCGGTTTTTGACGCTGGCGCCGGTTCCTGCCTTGCGGCGCGACCGGGATGGTGGGCACGGTGCTGCCACAAC
>JAFEDM010000058.1 GCA_018241625.1 Pseudomonadota bacterium
GTGCGCGAATAGGCCGAGAAGCTGCGCCACCGCGACGTCCACTGGTCGCAGTCGTAGTCGGTGAGCGTGCTCACATAGCCGGGCTGGTGCGGGCCCTCGGACAGGATCGAACGCTGGACGCGGACGATCTGGGCGCGTCGCACCTTGCCCGGGGCCGCCGCATTGGGGCCGGGCACGATCTCGACCGCCGCGGGGTCGAAGAAGACCACCGCTTCGGAATCGGCGCGGACCACTTCGAAGTTGGTGGCGTGCGCTGCGCCCGCCGCCGCCAGCCCGAGCAGGATGGCGACCGACGTCGGGCGAAGGGGCGCGGCGAAGACCATGCCGATAAGCTCTTCCGTTGCAGTCCGGCCGGGCCTACCGCCACGACCGTCAAGCCTAGGTTACCGCAGCTTTCGCCCGATAGGTTCTGCGGATCCTTCGCCGCATGCGACGACGTGGAATGGCGTCGCCCCGTAAGCTTGTGGCAACCTCGCCGGCGCCTAGCCTGATCGAGGTCCCGCATCGGGTGATTCGGGACCGGAACTGGGAGAACAGCCCGTGAAACTCGTCACCCTGGCCGTCGCCGCCGCAGCCGCCCTGACGCTTTCGGCCGCCGGCGCCTCCGCCGCGGTCCACCATCACCGCCATCGCGCCGTCCATCATGCGCCGCACCACGTCGCGCACCATAGGGCCGCGCACCATCGGGCGGGCCACCGCGGGACGGCGCATCATCGCGGCCGCCACGCCGCCCGCCACGCGGTCGTCCATCACCGCCACCATCATCACCAGCAGTAGCGGACCTTCCGGCGCCTAGCCGCTTCAGCCTGCCGGACGAGTCTGGGCGGGCGGCGGCTCCTCGTGCGTCCAGCTGCCCTGCGGGCCCGGATAGACCACCGGGCTTTCCCAGCCGCCGGCGCCCACGGCGCTGACGCCGAAGAACCAGTCGTCGATGTTGACGTCCTTCAGCCTGACGCTGTCGCCGCTGGCCGGCTGGCTATGGCGCCAGCGCGGGTCCAGCGTGTCGCGCCACCAGACCTTGTAGGACGCCGCGTCCGAGGCCGGCTTCCACTTAACAGTCGTGTCGTCGGTCACCGCGCCTGAGACGTCCACGTGCGTCGGCGGCGCCGGCGCCATGGCCATGGCGGCCATGGTGATGACGTTCAGCCGCGTGACATTGGCCAGGTAGGGAAAGTCCACGCCTTCCAGCAGGTCGCCGTACTTGATCCCGTTCTCGGTGCGCAGGTCCTGGTGCTGGTGGTTGTAGTTCTCGTGGCTCTCCGTCACCCGCACGGCCGGAAAGCCGGCCTTCAGCATCTCGGTCTGGTCGCCGCCGCGGCCGAAGCGGTCGGTGCGGTAGACCATCTGCACCCGGAACTTGCCGAGATAGGCCGACGCGAGCGTGTCCATGTAGCGGGCCACCTCCCGCGAGGGGCTGTCGACCTCGCCGCCGTTGTAGCGGCGCTTGTCGGTCTCGGCCGGCGTCTCCACCGTCTTGGTGCCCTCGGAGAAGACGCGGACGTAGCTCGCGTCATGCACGCCGTTCAGGCCGGTGGAGTTGCCGACGATGTCGTTGTTCAGATCGGCCTCCACGCGCCAGCCCTGGGCCTTTGCGTAGTCGGCCAGCACCTTGCCGCCCAGGAGGCCCTGCTCCTCGCCGGACAGCACCGCGAACACCAGGGTCGCCGGGAATTTGTGCTTCGACAGCACCCGCGCCGCCTCGATCACCGCCGTGGTGCCCGAGCCGTCGTCGTTGGCGCCGGGCGCGTCGGCGGTGGCGTTCATCACGTCGGTCACCCGGCTGTCGATGTGGCCGGAGATGACGATCACCCGGTCCGGGTCGGTGGTCCCCTTCTGGATCGCCAGCACGTCCATCACCTCGGTGGGCTTGGGCACGCGCCGGCCGGTCACCGTGTCGGAGGGCGTCGCCACGGTCAGGCAGCCGCCGCATTCGCCGGAGATGGCCTTGAACTCGCCGGCCACCCAGCGCCGCGCGGCGCCGATGCCGCGGGTGTCGGACCGGGTGTCGGAGAGGGTGTGGCGCGTGCCGAAGCCGACGAGCCTGGCGTCCGTCGCCTTTTCGCGCGCCGGCGAGACCTGGGCCGCCAGCTCGGCCAGCAGCGGGTGCTTGATGGCGGGCTTGGCGGCGGGCTGCGGCGTGGCGGCGAAGCTTGCGCTGGACGCCAGGGCGAAGGTCAGGGCAGGAATGATCAGGCGACGCAAGGCGGACTCCCTAAAGGCGGCCGGACCTTCGCCGCGTGGCGGGCTTGACGCAAGGGGAGCGACGCGTGCGGAACATGATCGGACTGGCGATGGCGATCGCCGCTGCAGCCGGCGCGGCCCAGGCGGCGCCGAAATGTGCGCCGGCCGGGTCGGCCAAGGCGGTCGAGGTGGCGGTCCAGGCCTGGTTCGACGCCGGCCGCCACGACGACCTCGCCGCCCTGGGCGCGATCCAGGCGCCCGGCTTCTACGCCTACGACAACGGCAAGCGCTATGACGGCCTGGCGCTGGGGGAGCTGGTGAAAGGCGCCCACGCCGCCGGGACCCGCGTCGAGTGGAACCTGCACGACTTCGACGTGCATGTGGGCTGCGACCAGGCCTGGGCGGCCTGGGTCAACACCGGCGCGTCGGGCAAGCCGGGCGCGATGCAGCCGGTGACCTGGCTGGAGTCGGCGGTCTTTGCCTGGACAGGCGGCCGCTGGCGGATGGCCTTCCTGCACTCCGGCCGGGTCGCCGCGCCCTGACGGCGGCGGCGGCCTAAGCCTCAGCGCGGGTAGTAGTAGCGCGGATAGTAATAGGGCGTGGGCTGCGGCTGGGCCTGTTGTTGCGGCGGATAGTAGCCGGGCGGATAGCCGTAATAGCTCTGCTGGGCGGAGACCCGCTGCTGCTCGGCCAAGGTGCGTTGGCGCGACTCCTCGGCCTGGGCGGCCAGCTGGTCGGCCTGGGCCCTCACCCGCTGGGCTTCGGCAGCCACCCGGTCGCGTTCGGCTTCCGCCGCGGCGGTCTGGGCCTTGGCCGTGCGCAGCTGTTCGTCGGCCACCGCCCTGGCGCGGGCCTCGGCCTGCTGGCGCAGGCGATCGTTCTCGGCCTGGCTGTCGCGGGCGCGCCGCTGGCCCATCACCTGGGCGCCGCACGCCCGCAGATCCGCGAAGCCCTGGCCGGCCCCGGCCAGCGAGGTGCTCGCCGCCTCGTCGCCCAGCCAGGCGATCTGCAGGGTCTTGCCGTGGCGCAGCGCCGCCAGCGTCTCGTCCGACAGGTTCATCAGCGCCAGGCCCTCGTCGCCCTCGCGCTGCACCAGGTTCGAGAACGGCTTGCCGTCGACCCGGATCGGCAGGAAGGCCTCGGTGGGCGCGCCGGACTTAGTGAAGCGCAGCGCCACGTGCTCGCCGTCGGAGACGAAGGCGATCGGCGCTATGGCGCCCGAGCGTGAGACCAGCTCCAGTTCGGTGTGACAGACCGCGTCGTCGGGCGTGACCGCCCAGGCGGCGGCGCCCAGGCTCGCGCCTGCAAAGCCGGACTGGCTACCGGCGGCCTGCGCCGCAAGCGGTCCCGCAACCGCCCCCGCGACGCACAAGGAAAGAACCCCAACCCGACGCATTCGACAGCTCCGACAGAGCCGTCCCTCATAACCAGAATACGCCGAGCGTGGCCGCGCGCCTAGGGCCCCGGTTGTCACATCTTCTTAAAGGTCAAGCTGTTGCGGCGAACCGCCGGGCTTTCTAGGCCGCGTAGCTCATCGGATGCTGCTCGGCGCCGAGGCCGGCTTCGAAGTCCTGCAGCAGTTCCAGCACCTCGCCCATCGGCGCCATCAGCGGCTTGCCCTCCGGGAACCGGTAGCGCCAGAAGGTCGCCACGTGGCTCAGCGTGCCGGCGCCTTCGCCCAGCGACATGAACATCTCCGGCGAGGCCAGCAGGAAGTCGCGGAAGGCGGTGGCGTTGCCCTCGGTCAGCTGCTGGAACACCGAGTCATAGGTCTTGAGATAGCCCATGACCGACTTCACCTGCGCCTCCATGGCGTTGCGCAGCCGCAGCTTGGTCTCGTCGACCAGCACCATCAGTTCGCGGTCGCGCGGGCCAAGGACCCGCAGCTTCATGACCTCGATGAGCACTTCCTTCAGCTTGGGCCACAGGGTGTTCAGCGACCACTTGTAATAGAGGAAGCCCTTCCAGCTGAAGATGCCCTCCCGATAGCTCTCGCCCTCGAGCTGCAGGGTGAGGCGCAGCGGCTCCAGGCGTTCGTCGGTGCGCGAGGACAGCAGCGCCTCCACCAGGCGGCTGGTGGCGCCGCCGGCGCCCGCGCCGCCATAGGCCAGCTCGATCAGGCGCGCGATTTCGCCGCCCACGAAGCGCTGCATCTTGTCGACGTCGCCCTGCGAGATGTCGAAGTGGGTCGAACTCACCTCATAGCCCCGCCGCTTGAGGTGCTCGCGCAGCAGGAAGGGATCCAGCGAGGGCAGCTGGTCGAGGGCTTCCAGCACCTCGACGTCGCGGATCATCTCGTCCGCGCCGCCGCGCAACTCTTCCAGGATCGGGATCCAGCCCTTTTCGCCCACGAAGACGGTGCGGCCGCCCAGCGCCAGGTCGGTCTTGTCGAACGGCACGATCAGCTTGGTAGCCGTGCGCGTCAGGCCGTCGAACAGTTCGGCCTCTTCCATGCGCAGGCGATGCTTCAGCACCACCGAGCCGTTGAGGATCGGGCTGCGGAACAGCGGCTGGGCGGAATGCTCGGGATTGCCCTGGTGGCGCACGGCCAGCGCGGCCAGGTTCAGCACCCGGCTCGTCGAGGCCGTTTTCTCCAAGCCGCGAAGGCTTCGATAGATTCGCTCGTTGGAAGCCGCCACCTGACTTGCCCGGACAATAGCGAGCCGCCCCCTGCGGCCCAGCGCCTTCTTCTTTCCCACGGAATGCCGAAAGGACAGTTAAGGGCCGCCGCGAAAGGGCTGCGCGGCGCATGGCAAGCACCGGTCCGCGCTCGAATAGCGGGCGGCCTAATTTGTCGGAGGGATGAAAACCCCCGAGATCAAGGACAAGTTCCGAAAGCCATAAGCTTGACAAGAACAAAGACCAAATCTTGTCAGGAAGAAGTTCAGAAATATGGCGTGAATATTCACGGAATTGGGATATCGGAACTTAAATATCAATAGCATTGTTGTCCGCCACGTAGACGTTGGTTTTGTTCGGGTCCGGAGCTGGGCCGTGGTGGATCGAGTTTCGAAGTTCGCGAAGTCTTCCCGGCAGCATGCGCGTGGCCTGCGATCGCGCCGTTTTGCTCTAGGTCTTCTGGCCGTCAGCGGCAGCCTCCCGGCCCTGCACGCCGTCGCCGCCGCGCCCTATGCGACGCCGGCGCGGCCGGCGACGGCTGGTCAGGCGGCGAGCGCCCGACGCATGGCCGAGCCGTCCGGCTGCGCCATGTCCATTTCGCTCATCCGGCGTCCGGTCAATTCCGCGGCCAATCCGTCCGCCACCTGGAACTGGAACCCGCAGGTGCTCGCCTCGTCGGATCAGTTGCTCCGCGCCGTGGCCGCCGGGCAGGGACAGGCCGACCCGCAGGCCACGGTGCCCGTGCACCTCGAGGTCACCACGCTCAACCGGGTCGCGGCGCAGAAGGCGCTCGCCGCCCAGGCGGCTCAGGCCAGCCGAGACGGTCCCTCGCTGCTCCTGGCGGTCGAGCCGATTTGCGCCGAAACCCCGAGCGAGGATGAGATTCCCTCAAGCCTCGCCCAGGCCGGCGTCTGGACACCGCCGACGTGGCTGGCCGCCGGGCAAGGCGGCGGGGCGGACGCGAGCCTGCCTTCGGCCGGCCGCCTCTGGACGGCGGGCGGCGCGGAGACCCTTCGACCCGCCCTGTTCGGCGCCTCCCGCGTCGCGGCCGAGGCGGAAGATCAGGGCTCGCCGGCGGACGCATCGGTCGGGACCACCTTGATCGGCCTCGCCGGGGAGATGGCGGCGGAAGACCCCGCCGAGGCGCCGCCCTTCGCCGGCGCCGTGTCCGGCGGTTTCGGGTCGGCCTTCAGCGGCCTGCCAGGCGGCGCGGGCCTCGACGACGTCCAGCCCCTGCGCGTGACCCCGCGCGAGGCCACGACGAACCCCGGTCCCGCCACCGGACCGCTGGCCCCGCCGGACCCCGGCGGACTCGCGTCGGCCGCCGGCGCCGCGCCGGAGCCCGCGACCTGGGCCATGGTGCTGCTGGGCCTGGGCGGCCTGGGCGCCCTTCTGCGGCGGGCCAACACCCCTGGCGTGGCGTGGCGGCGCGGCCTATAATTTTGGCCGGCCTTTGGAGAGGCCCACTGTCCGCGTAAAGGGCCAAGCCCGCTCTCGAGTCCCGCGTACAATCAACCTGACTTCCTGCCCGTCTGTGCGGACACCGGGCGCCATCGGAAGAAAGGTTTCCTATGACCTCCGCAAACATGACGACGTCTGCCGCTCCGGCCGCTAGGGGCCTTCCGGCGCGACCCAACCTCGAACGCCTGAAGAACGAGGCGAAGCAGCGGCTCGACGCGCTGCGCGCCACCACCCCGCACGCCAAGCTCGCCGCCGCCCAGTTCCAGCTCGCCCGCGACTACGGCTTCCTGAGTTGGCGCGACCTCAAGGCCGAGGTCGATCGCCGGTCCGGCGTGGTGCGGGCAGGCCCGGACGGCGTCGGCGACTGGATCGGCCTGGCCGGGCCGAGGCAGCGCCTGGCCCTGCACATCCGCCGCGGCGCCGATGGCATGCTCAGCGGGACCATCGACAATGTGGACTACAACCTCTTCGACATCCCGCTCGATGGTCTGACCGTCGAGAACGGGCGGCTGGCCTACACCCTGGTCTCGCCCGAGGCGGAGTCGGTCTACGAGGCCCGTTGGGACGACGAGTGCGGCGTTTGGAGCGGCGAGTACCTGGCCCACGGCCTGAAATTCCCGCTCAAGTTCACGCCCGGGGCCTATCCGTCCGCGCCGGCCCTGCCGGGCCTGGACGGCTTCTGGGACGGCGCGCTTGTCGCCAAGGGCAAGACCTACCGGATGACCTTCAAGGTCCGCACCGGCGCCCACGGCACCCTGTGCAGCCTGGACAGCCCGGACGGCGCCGGGACCAACCTGCCGGTGGCCGAGGTGCTGCGCGAGGGCGACAAGGTGAGCTTCGTCCTGCGCACCATCCGCATCGACGGCCAGCTGTCCGCCGACCGCGAGGCGATCGAGGCCCGCTATCGCACCGGTGAGACGGACCTGCCGCTGCGCCTCGAACGCCGGGCCAGGGGCGCGCCGGCGCCACGGCCGCCCTTGCCCCCGGAGGTGGAGCTGTCCGCCGAACAGCTGGCGGCGGTGGCCGGGACCTACCGGTTCCGGGTTGGCGAGCCCTGGACCTTCACCGTCGAGAACGGGCGGCTCATGGCCTCCGTCCAGGGCTTCTCACCCATGGAGCTGATCGCGACGTCACCCACGGAGTTCGCCTGGCGCACCATGTCGATCAAGGCCGAGTTCGAACTTGGCCCCGACGGCCGCGCCCAGCGCATGGGCTTGCTCCAGCCAGGCCGTGCGCCCCAGACCGGCGAACGGATCTAGCTTTTTCTCGTTGGACGTCATGGCCGGGCTTGTCCCGGCCACCCATGAACACCGGCGTCTAAGGGCTGTGGTGGCGCTCTGCGTCCAAGCCCGGACATCGAAGCGCATGGGTCCCCGGCACAAGGCCGGGGATGACGGCCGGGAGGGTTAGACGGATCAGCCCTTCGGCGGCTCCACCACGTGGGCGCTGATGTTGCCGGCGGCCACCTCGCCACTCACGAACACCCAGGTGAAGGGCTGGTCGCCGTTGTGGCGGATCTCCACTTCGCCGAACCAGGCCCGGTTCACCGACGGGTCGGGGTCCAGCCGGATCGCTTCTTCGCCGCCCTCGCGGATCAGCAGCGTCAGATCCTCGAGGCTGGATTCGATCCATTTCGGCTCAAAACCGCGCTCGCGCACCTCGGCCAGCTTGGCGTTCAGCGCCTCGGTCAGCCGCCAGGGCTCAGCCTTAGGTCCCGCCGCGTGCGATTGATTCGCCATGCATCTCAGGGTAGCGCCGGTTTCCGACCCCCCAAATAGCGCGTTCCGGGAGCGGCGATATGTAGCGGCCTGCCGAGCGGGACAGGTGTGGCGCGCGATCTGTCGAAACGCAGCCCTGATGGCGGCGAAGTCCTCGGTCCGGAATCGGCCGTCTCCTCGTTGACTCGGCCGCCTCGATCCGTATAAGTCCGCCCCTCTCGCCCGCGGGCCATCTCGCGGGCGCATTCCGTTTTGCACAGACACCTAAGTTTCGAAGGCGCGAACGATGTACGCGGTAGTCAAGACCGGCGGCAAGCAATACCGGGTCTCCCCCGGCGATGTGATGGTCGTCGAGAAGCTGGCCGGTGAGCCGGGCGACAGCGTCGCTTTCGGCGAAGTCCTGATGGTGGGCGAGGGCGACGCGGTCGTCGTCGGCGCCCCGACCGTGGCCGGCGCTTCGGTGTCCGCGACCCTGATCGAGACCCGCAAGGGCGAGAAGGTGAAGATCTTCAAGAAGATCCGTCGCCAGGGCTATCGCCGCACCCGTGGCCACCGCCAGACCGAGACGGTCCTGCGCGTCACCGCCATCGCCGGCGCGGACGGCAAGGAAACCAAGTGGGACGGCACGGTCGACATGACCACCAAGGCCGTGCTGGACGCTCGCGCCCGGAACCTGAAGCACGTCGCCGAGGCCGCCGCCGAAGCCCCGAAGGCCAAGGCCGCCCCGAAGGCGAAGCCGGCCGTGAAGGCCGAGGCTCCGGCTCCGGAAGCCAAGGCTGAAGCGAAGGCCCCGGCCAAGAAGGCCGCCGCGCCCAAGGCCGAAGCCACCGAGAAGAAGGCTGCCGCGCCGAAGAAGGCCGCCGCCCCGAAGAAGGACAAGGCCGCCGAGTA
>JAFEDM010000059.1 GCA_018241625.1 Pseudomonadota bacterium
AGGCCTGCGCCTCGTTCGCCAGGTCGAACTTGGAGAGCTTCTTGCCCTCGTGCTTGGTCAGCCGCGCCAGGAAGGGATCGCCGCCGGCCGAGACGTCGGCCTCGACGGTCCAGTATTCCTGGGTCTTGAACCGCTCGATCTCGATCTCGCGGTCGACGACCAGGCGCAGGGCCACCGACTGGACGCGGCCGGCCGAGCGCGAGCCCGGCAGCTTGCGCCAGAGCACCGGCGAAAGGGTGAAGCCCACAAGGTAGTCGAGCGCGCGGCGCGCGAGGTAGGCCTCGACCAGCTCCATGTCGATGTCGCGCGGGGCCTTCATGGCCTCGGTAACGGCGGTCTTGGTGATGGCGTTGAAGGTGACGCGCTGCACGGTGACCCCGGCCAGCACCTTCTTGCGCTTCAGCACCTCCAGCACGTGCCAGGAGATGGCCTCGCCCTCGCGGTCGGGGTCGGTGGCCAGGATCAGCTTGTCCGCGCCCTTGGCGGCGGCGGCGATGTCGGCGAGCCGCTTGGCGGCCTTGGCGTCCACCTCCCAGCTCATGTCGAAGTCGTCCTCCGGCTTCACCGAGCCATCCTTGGCCGGCAGGTCGCGGACGTGGCCGTAGCTGGCCAGCACCTTGTAGCCGGAGCCCAGGTACTTGTTGATCGGTTTGGCCTTGCCGGGGCTTTCGACGACGACGACGTTCATGGGCGCGGGGCGACGGTCCTTGGGGCACGCCGGTCCAGCTTGGCCGGACCGCGAGAGGACGCGGAAAGTGGGGTGGTCGCCCGGGGCCTGTCAACGCCCCTGAAAACGCGGGTTCGGCGAGCCCCCCTAAAGGGGGCTCATTTTTCGCAGGTCCGGATGGCCTTCGATCTTAAGGGAAAGGCCGACGCTCTCGCGGAGCGCCGGCCCATCCGTCTTCAGGAGATGTGAGCCTAGTGGCCGCCGCCGCCCGCGCCCGCCTGACGGGCGGCGCGCATCTTCATCATGGCGTCCTTGCAGCCGTCGCTGGTCTTCTCGGCGTTTTCGCGCAGGCACATCATCATCTCGCGGCCCTGCTTGTCGGCGCACAGCGTCTTGGCGTCCGCCGCGCAGGCCTGACGCATGTTCTGCATCGCCGCCTGCATTTCCGGCGAGGGCCCGCCACCGCCGCCGCCCGGAGGCTGGGCGTAGGCGGCGCCCGCGAAGGCGAGGGCCGCGACCGCCGCGGCAATCTGGAATTTCATGGGGTGTATCGCTCCGACTTGAGGTGAACGGCGGATGGTCCGCCCTGTCCCTGTCGGAATTATTTCGGCGTTCTGCGGTTAGATTGCGGCGTGCTTATTGCAGCGCCGACGTCACGCTTCGGGTCGCGAAACCTGGGCGACTCCGCCAGCGGCCCGCGAGCCGCCGGCGGAGCGCAACGCACCGGTCCCTGGGGGATGGTCAGGCCAGCGCCTCGCGGCGGCGACGCGCGCGCAGCAGCACGCCCGCCGATCCGAATCCCACGATCATCAGCGCCCAGGTTTCCGGTTCCGGCACGCCATTGACGCTCAGGGTGAAGTTGTCGGCCCGCAGGTCGTTGGTCTGCGGGAAGGTCGAGAGCGTCCCGTCGCCGTTGACCGCCCCGGAGCCGCGCATGGCGAAGCCGAAGGTGATGGCGTCGCCGCCGAAGTTCAGGCCGCCGACCGAACCGGCCCCGGCGAAGTTGCTGCTGTTGAGCTGGGTGAAGTCGCTGGCCACCACGCCGCTCTGGCTCAGCAGGTTCCAGGTCCCGCCGGGCTGGCCGAACGGTCCGAAGATGAAGGTGGCCTGGTAGAGCTGGCCGTCCTGCTCGGCGAGGACGCGCAGGCTGTAGCTGCCCACGAGGCTGACCTCGCCGCCGTTGGTCGGGTTGGTGAAGCGGTCGAGCGAGACATCCAGCGAGGTGATCGCGCCGCTGGCGCCGGGGTCGTAGACGAAGGTGTTGTTCAGCGCGGTCAGCAGCACGCCCTGGGCGTTGGAGCCGGTGCTGCTCACCAGGCCCTGCAGCGCGCCGCCGGGATCACCGCCGGTCGTCGTCTGGCCGTAGGAATTCACCGTCACGGTCGGGTCGGTGAAGGCCCCCAGCGTATAGTCGCCGGTGTTGAAGGTGGTGTCGGAGAAGGTGGTCTGGGCGGCTGACGCGCCGCCCGCGGCCGCAAGGCCGGCCAGCATCGCGCCGACCCGCACCGCCGTCTTGAAATGCGCCATGGTGAACTCCCGAGAAGAGGCTCCAGGCGCGCGTTCGAGAATGGCCCCGCAGCCCTGGCGGAGGCGATATGACGCCGGCGTTCATAGCGCCGACACTCCCATCCGGGAGGGGGCGGCGAAGGTTCAACCCTCAGGGGAATCCGCGGGCCTAGCCGAGCCGGAGCAGCAGGGCGATCAGCTCGCTCTGGCGGGTGGTCTCGGTCTTCTGGAACACGATCTTCAGGCGCTGGCGGGCGTGCGCCTCGGTGATCCGCGAAAGCTCCGCGGCGGTGTTCAGGCTGTGGCCGGCGCCCAGCAGCACCGCCAGCTCCGCCTCCTTCGGCGTCAGGCCGAACAGGTCGCGCAGCAGTTGGCCGGTCGGCGGACGCTGCAGGCTGGTGTCAACGATGCTGACCAGCGCCCGGGCGTCCACCACCGGGTTCGACGGCGCGTCGTAGAGGCGGGCCACGCGGACGACTAACGGACGTCGCCCCGACGGCCTGTGCAGAATCGCGGCGCTCGGCGGCGGCAGCTCGTGCGGCGGCGCGCGGCTAACGGCGATCGCCACGGCCCGGTCGAGTGCGCCCTGTTCCGCCGGATAGGCGGCGCGCAGCCGGCCCTCGACCACCGACAGGCCGTCGCCCTGGGTCACCGCGGCGTTCATCGCCAACACCAGGCCTTCGTCGTTCAGCAGAATCCCGCCGTGGCCGTCGGCCAGCAGGGCGTCCAGGTGGTCCTTGAACCGGAAGCCCAGGGCCATCTGCGCCGCGTAGGCGCCGGCCCGCAGATAGGGCAGCACCCGGGAGATCCGGGTCAGGTCGGCGCGCTGGAACGGGCCCTGGTTCAGCCGCCGCTTCAGGCTGATGGTCAGCGGCCGCTCGCCTTCGCGCAGGCAGGCCACCGCGTGCCAGCCGAACCCGCGCGGGTGCAGGAATTCGGCGTAGTACGGGTCGCGGGCGATTTCCTCGGTGGTGTAGTGGTCGAAG
>JAFEDM010000005.1 GCA_018241625.1 Pseudomonadota bacterium
AGTTCTGAACGTCAGCGTTCATCTTCGGAAGTTCCCTTCTGAGGGTGACGCCCGTCCAAATGAAAAGCGCGACCGGGACGGAGCGACCGGCCGCGCCTTTAACACGCGGAATGTATCCGGTTTAGCGGCGCCGGCGCTTCTTGCCGGCCGCGCCCTTGGGGCGCGACAGGCGGACCACCTTGCGCTCCTCCTCCGCCGCGGCTTCCCGCGGCAGGCGGATGGTGCGGCCGGCCAGGCCGAACATCGAGGCCATGGGGGCGTCGCTCACGACCACGGTCTCGGCGTCGCCGAAGCCGTTGAAGCGGGTGTTCATCGCCATCCCATAGGCGCCCAGCATGCCGATCTCGATGTAGTCGCCCTCGCGGACGTCCTCCGGCAGCCAGAACGGGCCCGGCATGTGGTCGATCGAGTCGCAGGTCGGCCCATAGAAACGAAAGGGCTTGAGGGCGCCTTCCACTTCGAGGGCTTCGCCGTCGTCCGCCGTCTCGGCGCCGCGATAGAGCTTCACCGGGAAGGGCCACTTGGTGTGCGCCGCGTCGAACAGGCTGCCGTAGCTGCCGTCGTTCAGATAGAGCGCGTCGCCCTTCTTCAGCTCCACCTTGACCAGGATCGAGGAGGCTTCCGCCACCAGGGCCCGGCCGGGTTCGCACCACAGCTCGGTCTCCTCGTGGACCACCATCTCGGCGAAGCCGCGGTCGATCGAGTCGATGTAGTCGCCCAGGTCCGGCGGCAGCATGCCCGGATAGACGCTCGGGAAGCCGCCGCCCACGTCGACGATGTCGACCATGACGCCGGCCCGCACGATGGCGCGGCTGGCCTGGGCCATCGCCGCCTGGAAGGCGGTCGGGCGCATGCACTGGCTGCCGACGTGGAACGAGACGCCCAGGCGGCCCTCGGTCGCGCGGCGGGCGGCCAGCAACAGGGCGGGCGCCTCGTGGGTGTCCGCCCCGAACTTGCCGGACAGGGTGTAGGCCGCGCCCTCGGCGCTCACCGCCAGGCGCACGACCAGGGTCAGGTCGCGGGCGCCGCCGGTGGCCTCGAGGATCTTCGCCAGCTCCTCGTGGGTGTCGAGGGCGAAGGTCTTCACCCCGAACTCACGATAGGCGCGCGAGATCGCGGCGCGGCTCTTCACGGGATGCATGAAGGCCATCCGCGCGCCCGGCGCATGGGCGGCGACCAGCTCGATCTCGGGGATCGAAGCCACATCGAAGGACGTCACCCCATTCGCGGCCAGGGTCTCGATGACCCACGGCGAAGGGTTCGCCTTAACGGCGTAGAAGACGTCGCCTTTGAACTTGTCCTGGAACCAGCGCGCCGCTGTGGCCACTGCGTCGGGTCGCGCTAGGGCGACGGGACGCTCCGGTGACCGCTCACGGACCAGGTCCAGGGGCGTATGGTGTTCGTGCACCTCACGCAACCCCCAACGGATTGTTGAACCCAATCCGGCGTTAGCAGCGCTTTTGAGGACATCGGGTCCGCCGGAACGCGCGACATAGGGAATATGGACCCCGATGTAAAGCATTGAATACGCACTTTTCGACGTAGTTTCTGCGGCCTTGACGACGGCGACGGCGCACCCTCCGCTCGCGACTTATCCACAGGGGAGGCCCGGCAATGACCACCGATCCGGCCGTGACGGCCCAGATCGCCGAGCTGGTCGTGCTGGGCCGCGGCCTGATGGAGGCCGGCAAGCTGGACGACGCGGCGGAGCTGTTCGCCGGCCTGCACGCCCTGGATCCGGCCCAGCCGGAGGTGAACAAGCAGCTGGGGATCATCCTCGCCACCCGGGGCGACTTCGCGGCCGCCGCGCCGCACCTGGAGCGGGTGGTCGCTGTCGCGCCGCAGGACGTGCTGGCGCACAATATCCTCAGCGTCTGCCGCTTCGAGGCCGGCGATCCGGCCGGCGCCCTGGCCAGCGCCGATGCGGCGCTGGCCCTGCTGCCCAACTTCGCCCCGGCGCTGAACAACCGCGGCAACGCGCTGCTGCGGCTGGGGCGGACGAGCGAGGCGCTCGCGGCTCTGGAGGCGGCCGCCGCCCTGACGCCGGACGACGCGGTGGTCTGGCTGAACCTGGCCAATGTCCAGCGCGACCTCGGCCGGTCCGAGGCGGCGCTCGAAAGCCTGCAAAGAACCCTGGCGCTTGAGCCGCGCATCCCGGCGGCCCACACCAACCTCGCCAACGTGCTGCAGGACCTGGGGCGGCGGGAGGAGGCGCTGGCGCGCTACGGCCAGGCGCTGACGCTCGACCCCGACTCCGTGGACGCCCATTGGAACCGCAGCCTGCTCAATCTCCTGATGGGGAACTTCGAGGCCGGTTGGCGCGAGTACGAATGGCGCTGGCGACGCGATGCGCCGGAGAGCCGGCCGCGCGGCTTCGCGGCGCCGCTCTGGCTGGGCGAGGCGCCGCTCGAGGGCCGTTCGATCCTGCTCCACTGCGAGCAGGGCCTGGGCGACTCAATCCAGTTCATCCGCTTCGCGCCGCGGGTCGCCGCGCGTGGCGCGCGAGTGGTGGTCGAGGCGTTCGCGCCCCTGGTCGAGCTGTTCCGGTCGATAGAGGAGATCGACGAGGTCGTCCCGCGCGGCGCGACCCTGCCGGCGACCGATTTCCAGTGCCCACTGATGAGCCTGCCGCTGGCGCTGGGCCTGTTCGAGCCGCCCGTCGACCAGGCCTTCCCCTATCTCGCGCCGCCGGCCGAGCGCCGTGCGGCATGGCGGGCGCGTCTGGGACCGGCGTCCCGGCCGCGCGTGGGCCTGGTGGCCACCGGCAGTCCGACCCATCGCGCCGATCACCTGCGCAGCCTGCTGCTGGAGCGCTTGCTGGCGGCCATACCAGAAGGCCTGGAGCTGCATCTGCTGCAGAAGGAGGTTTCTGCAGCGGAGCGCGCGGCGGCCGAAGCCCGCAACATTTCGATCTGGGCCGAACAGTTGTCGGACTTCGCAGACACGGCGGCGCTCTGCGAACAGATGGACCTGGTGGTCAGCGTCGACACCGGCGCGGCGCATCTGGCCGGGGCCTTGGCACGGCCTGTGCGCATCCTGATCCCCTTCGATCCGGACTGGCGCTGGGGCCTCGGGGGCGAGGCCAGCGCCTGGTATCCGACCGCGCGGCTGTTGCGCCAGGCACGGCGCGGCGATTGGTCAGGGCCTCTGAACTTGCTC
>JAFEDM010000060.1 GCA_018241625.1 Pseudomonadota bacterium
CCGAAGGCGAAGAAGGCGCTGAACTGAAGCTCCTCCCCTGCGAAGCGGGGGAGGTGGATCGGCGCGGCACGCGTCGAGACGGTGGGGGTGAGCCGGGCGCAGTAAAGACCCCCTCCGTCTCGTCGCTGCGCGCCGATCCACCTCCCCCGCTTCGCAGGGGAGGAGCGTCAATCGTGCGCGCCGTGGGCCAGCTTCTTCAGCCAGGGTGACAGGGCCACCATCACCGCGCCCGCGCCCAGGCCCCAGAGGCCGATCTGGCCGAAGACGTGGCTGTAGGTGGCCAGCGCCTTGCCGGCGTCCAGCACCTGGCCGCCGATGGTCTCCGACGCGGTGAGCTGGGCGATCTTGGCGGCCACGAACTGGGCGCCTGAGGTGCCGAGGAACCAGGTCGCCATCAGGGTCGAGATCAGCATCGGCGGCGCCAGCTTGGTCATCTGCGACAGGCCCACCGGCGAGACGCACATCTCGCCCGTCGTCTGCATCAGATAGGCCACGGCCAGGAAGATCAGCGGCGCCTTGAAGTCCGGCCCGGCGAACCGGCCGCCCAGGATCAGGACGTAGTAGCTGGCGCCGATCATCAAGAGGCCGATGCCGAACTTCAGCACCGGGTTCGGGTCGCGCCCGAACCGGCCGAGCCAGGTCCAGAGCGCCGCCATCGCCGGCGCCAGCACCAGGATCCAGCCGGACTGGAAGGACTGCGCCTGGGCCGGCTTCATCGACTGGTCGCCGTAGAGGTGCAGGTCCACGTTGCGCTCGGCGAAGAGGTTCAGCGACGAGCCGCCCTGTTCGTACAGCGCCCAGAACACCACCGAGGCCAGGATGAGGGCGATGGCCAGTAGGATGCGGTCGCGCTCCACCTTGTCGGCCTTGGTGGCCATGTACCAGGCCAGGTAGGCCAGGACGATCACCGAGCCGACGCCCAGCAGCGCGCTCACCAGGGCGAAGCTCTGCACCACGAACCAGATCACCGCCACGCCGGCGATCCCGGCGAGGTAGATCAGCCACTCGAGGTTCAGGGGACCGACGCGTGGCGCGGCGAGCGCGGCCGGGTCCGGCGGCTCGCCATGGCCGTCCAGCATCGGCTTGCCCACCACGAACACCAGCCAGCCCAGGGCCATGCCGACGCCGGCCGCGCCGAAGCCGGCCCACCAGCCCACGGTCTGGCCCAGCCAGCCACAGGTGATCGACGCCAGGAACGAGCCCAGGTTGATGCCGTAGTAGTAGAGGGTGAAGCCCGGATCGCGCCGCGGGTCTTCCTGGGTGTAGAGCTGGCCGACGATCGCGGAGATGTTGGCCTTCAGGAAGCCCACGCCCATGACGATCAGGGCCAGCGCCAGGAAGAGCACGTTCTCGCCGAACGCCCCGTCCTTGTGGACGGTGAGCTTGTAGTCGCCCTTGGCGATGTGGGCCGGCACCGGCGCGTTCGCCGGCAGGCCCTTGATGTCCAGGCCGCCGTCCGTCGCAGGGCCATAGGCGTAGGGCTGGCCCGCCACCATCAGCTTCACGTCGCGCGCGTCGGCGCGGCCGGTGACCTGGAAGTCGTAGGTTGCGCCCTGGTAGTTCAGCTGCTGGGTCGCGGGCTTGCCCTCGACCGCCATGGTCAGGTGGCCGGCCACCAGCAGCAGCGCCCCGAAGGCCACCGCCTTGCGCGCGCCCAGGAACCGGTCGGCGACCACGCCGCCGATCACGGGCAGCAGGTAGACCAGGGAGGTGTAGGCCCCGTACTCGCCGGCGGCCGCCTTGTCGTCGAACAGGAAGTGCTGGGTCAGGTAGAAGATCAGCAGCCCGCGCATGCCGTAGTAGGAGAAGCGCTCCCACATCTCGGCGAAGAACAGGATCCGCAGGCCCCGCGGATGGTTGCGGATCTGCAGGAAGACCGGGATCGACGTCACCGCTGCGATGACGAGTCCGGCCACGATGACGATGTCCATGCGGGCTTGGGCCTCGGCTGGGGGCCTTCTTTTGATGGGATGCGGCGGACGCTCCCCAAATCGCCCGCGCTGTCATGATTTCGGGCAAGAAAATCACCTAGACCCCCTGAACACAAGCAAGGTCCCGCCCCATGTCAGGGGGAGAAGAAGGGCCTCAGTTCCATAGGGGAGCCGCGCTCTACGCTCCGCGTTACGCCAGTGAAGGAGTCCCGACATGAAGACGCCCGGTCCCGACCACCCGATCACCCTGACGCCGGCGACGAATCGCTGGCGCGCCCGCTTCGCCGGCCATGTGATCGCCGACACCAATGACGCCCTGATCCTCCGGGAGGCCGACTACCCGCCGGTGGTCTACTTCCCGCGGCAGGACGTGGAGATGGGCTATATGAGCCGCACCGACCGCGGCACCCACTGCCCCTACAAGGGCGACGCCAGCTACTACACCCTGCACATGGACGGCCAGTTCGCGGAGAACGGCGTCTGGACCTACGAGACGCCCTTCCCGGCCATGGAGCAGATCGCCGGGCGGCTGGCCTTCTACACCGACAAGATCGAGGTCTATGCGGTCGACGACGCGGCGGTGAACCCGCACCATCGCGACGAAACCCCGCAGGATCGCAAGGTCATCGACGAGGTAGTGCAGCACACCGATTCAGGCGCGGGCTATTCCCAGCGCGAGCACTGGGCGGCCAACGTCTCGCCGCCGCCGACCGCGGACGACGGCGGGCTGCGCTAGGGTTTAGTAGGCGAAGGTCTCGAACACCTTGGAGGCGTCGCCGGCCCACGGGCCGTTGTAGAGCTCGAGCAGCCGCTCGGCCGGCGTGATGCCGCTGGCGGCGATCTCTTCCAGCTCGGCGAGGTAGCCGGTCTCGTCCACCAGGCCGCCGGAGAACTTGCCGCGCGCCTTCAGGCCCGCGTGGGCGATGGCCAGCAGATCCTTGGCCACGTCCTGCACCGTGCGCCCGGCGATCTCGGCCTTCAGGCCGCGCCGGGCCACGTCCTCGCGCAGCCGCTCGTGGTCCTCGATCTTCCAGTCCTTGCAAAGGTCCCAGGCGGCGGCCAGGGCGGCCGAATCGTACAGCACCCCGATCCACAGCGCCGGCAGGGCGCAGAGCCGGCCCCAGGGCCCGGAGTCCGCGCCGCGCATCTCGAGGTACTGCTTGAGGCGCACTTCCGGGAAGATGGTCGTCGTGTGGTCGGCCCAGTCCTTCAGGGTCGGACGCTCGCCGGGCAGTTCGGCCAGCTTGCCGTCCATGAAGTCCTTGAACGAGCGGCCGGCCAGGTCGACGTAGCGGTCGCCGCGCTTGGCGAAATACATCGGCACGCCCAGGGCATAGCGGGCGTAGGTCTCGAAGCCGAAGCCGTCGCGGAACACGAAGTCCAGCATGCCGGTGCGGTCCGGGTCGGTGTCGGTCCAGACGTTGGCGCGGGCCGACAGGAAGCCCGACGGCTTGCCCTCGATGAACGGCGAATTGGCGAACAGGGCGGTGGCGATCGGCTGCAGCGCCAGGCTGACCCGGAACTTCATCACCATGTCCGCCTCGGACGCGAAGTCGAGGTTCGCCTGCACCGTGCAGGTGCGGAACATCATGTCGAGGCCGAGCCCGCCCACCTTGGGCATGTACTCGCGCATGATCTTGTAGCGGCCCTTGGGCATCACCGGCACCTCGGCGCGGCTCCAGAGGGGCGTGAAGCCCAACCCTAGGAAGCCCAGGCCCAGCTCGTCGGCGACCGTCTTCACCTCGGTCAGGTGCTGGCCGGTCTCCTGGCAGATGTCGTGGATGGTCTCGAGCGGCGCGCCGGACAGCTCGAACTGGCCGCCGGGCTCCAGGCTGACGTTGGCCTTGCCGCGCTCCAGCGCGATGACGTTGCCGGCTTCCAGCACAGGCGTCCAGCCGAAGCGGGTCAGGCCGTCCAGCAGGGCCTTGATCCCCCCCTTTTCGGTAGGAGGCGGCTCATAGGGAACGGGCGCGTGGGACCCCAGGCGGAAGACGAACTTCTCGTGCTCGGCGCCACAGCGCCACTGGTCCTTGGGCTTCGCGCCCTTTTCGAACCAGGCGACGAGGTCTTCGAACGTCAGGGGACGGTCGTCCGTGGCGGTTGCGGCCATGCGTGATCTTCCCCGGGGCGCCTGTCTGACCGCGCCCGGTTCGCAGGGCGGCAGCGTTCTTTACGTCGCTCAGATAGGTGGGCGCAATCCAGCGAACCTCAAGGGGGCCTCAGCTTTGGCGCCAGTCCCCCAGGGCGGCCTGCCAGAGGGACAGCGCCGCGATGGCCGCCGTATCGGCGCGCAGGATGCGTGGGCCGAGTGTGACTGGCGTCGCGTAGGGCAGCGCCCGCAGCCGCTCGCGCTCCTTCGGCGAGAAGCCGCCTTCCGGCCCGATCAGGATCGCCCAGGGGCCGGCGGGCGCGGTGCTCAGCGCCTCGAGGACCGGCGCGGCGTCGCCGGCTTCGTCGCAGAACAGCAGGCGGCGGCCGGCCTCCCAGCCGTCGATCAGCTTGTCGAGCTTCGCCGGCGCCTCGATCGCCGGCACATCCAGGCGGCCGGTCTGCTCGGCGGCCTCGGTGGCGATGGCGGTCAGCCGGTCCAGGCGGGTGTGGTCGGCGTTGGTGCGTTCGGTCAGCGTCAGGCGCACCCGCCGCGCGCCCAGCTCGGCGGCCTTTTCGACGATGGTCTCCACCCGCGCCCGCTTCACCAGGGCGACGACCAGGTCGAGGTCCGGCGCCGGGGCCTGGGGCCGCAGCAGGGTTTCCGCGCGCACGCCCACCGCGCGCTTGGTGACCACGCTCACCACCGCGCGCCACTCGCCGTCGCGGCCGTTGAACAGGGCGAGCTCGTCGCCTGCCGACAGCCGCATCACCGAGGCCAGATAGTGGCTCTGGCCGTGGTCCAGCGCAAGCTCGGCCCCGGCCGTGAGGTCGTGGGGGATGAACAGACGGATCATCCGCCCGTTCTAGCCGCCTGGGCGTCATCTGGCATAGGCTCGCCGCATGAAGGAAAGCGACTACGAAAAACAGGTGGAGGCCCTGCAGGTCGACCTGGTGCGCTACCAGCTGGCCGCGATCCAGTCGGGCGAGCGGGCGCTGGTGATCTTCGAAGGCCGCGACACGGCCGGCAAGGACGGCGCGATCAAGCGGATCATCGAGCACCTGTCGGTGCGCAACACCCGCGTGGTGGCCCTGCCGAAGCCCAGCGATCGCGAGCGCAGCGAGTGGTACTTCCAGCGCTACGTCCGCTACCTGCCGGCGGCGGGCGAGCTCGTGATCCTGAACCGCTCCTGGTACAACCGCGGCGGCGTCGAGCCGGTGATGGGCTTCTGCACCGAGGCGGAGCACGAGCAGTTCCTGCGCGACGCGCCGCGCTTCGAGGCCATGCTGATCGAGGACGGCATCCGGCTCATCAAGCTGTGGCTCGACATCTCCAAGGACGAGCAGGCCGACCGGCTGCAGGCCCGCAAGGACAACCCCCTCAAGACCCTGAAGATCAGCGCGCTGGACGAGGTGGCCCAGAAGAAGTGGGACGCCTATTCCGAGGCCCGCGACCAGATGCTGCGGCGCACCCACACCGGCGCGGCGCCCTGGACCATCGTCCACACCGACAAGAAGAAGGAGGCGCGCATCGCCATCATGCGCTTCCTGCTGCGCCATCTGGCCCCCAAGGACATCGCCAAGCACGTGCCGCGGCCCGACCCCAACGTGCTCTACACCTTCGAGGTGGACGCCCTGACCGACGGGCGGCTGGAGCACTGATCAGCGCGGACGGCCGAAGAACAGCACGTGGCCGTCGGGGTCGGTGACCTCGAAGCCGCGCAGGCCGTCATGGGTGTCCTGCAAGGGTGAGCTGAAGGCGGCGCCGGCGGCGGCGAACTCGGCCGCGAGCGCGTCCGGGTCCGGCGCGGTGACATAGGCGTCCCAGCGCAGGTGCGGGTGACGGGCGGCGTTGGGCTGCGGCGCGATCCCCGCCTCGGACTTCAGGAACAGCTGCGCCCCATCACGGACCACGATGGCGAAGGACGGCGACTTGTCCGGCTGCCTCAGCGTGACCTCGAACCCCAGGCGGTCGCGATAGAAGGCCAGGGATCGGTCGACATCGCTGACCACAAAAAACGGTGAGATGGCAGGGGTCGCCGCGCGTGTCATAGGGCCAGCCTAGCACCGAGAACGGGAGACACGGCATGGAACAGGTTCGCCTCGGCAAGACCGGCCTGAAGGTCTCGCGCCTCTGCCTCGGCTGCATGACCTACGGCTCGCCGAAATGGCGCAGCTGGGTCCTGGACCAGGAGCAGTCCAAGCCGTTCTTCCAGGCCGCGGTCGAGAAGGGCATCACCTTCTTCGACACGGCCAACATCTATTCCATCGGCGAGAGCGAGGTGGTCACCGGCCACTGGCTGCGCGAGTTCGCTCGGCGCGAGGAGATCGTGGTCGCCACCAAGGTCAACGGTCCCATGGGCAAGGGGCCGAACGAGAAGGGCCTCAGCCGCAAATCGATCATGGCCCAGATCGACGCCAGCCTGCGCAGACTGGGCATGGACTACGTCGACCTCTACCAGATCCACCGCTTCGACTACGAGAC
>JAFEDM010000061.1 GCA_018241625.1 Pseudomonadota bacterium
CTTCTCCAACCTGCAGGACTTCCTGGACATCTATTACCAGGGCGCGGGCGTGCTTCAGACCGAGCAGGACTTCCACGACCTGGCCATGGCCTATTTCCGGCGCGTCGCGGCCGACGGCTGCCGGCACGTGGAGCTGTTCTTCGATCCACAGACCCACACCGACCGCGGCCTGCCCTTCTCCGTCGCCATCGACGGCCTGCTGTCGGGCATGGCCGAGGCCAAGGCCAGCCTGGGTATAACCTCCAAGCTGATCCTTTGCTTCCTGCGCCACCTGGACGAGGACGCCGCCTTCGCCACCCTGAAGGCCGCCGAGCCCTATCTCGACCGGATCGTGGGCGTGGGCCTGGATTCCTCGGAGGTCGGCCACCCGCCGTCGAAGTTCGCCCGCGTCTTCGCCGCCGCGCGTGAGCGCGGGCTGAAACTGGTCGCCCACGCCGGAGAGGAAGGCCCGCCGGCCTATGTGTGGGAGGCGCTGGACGTCTTGGGCGTCGATCGCATCGACCACGGCAACCGCGCGCTAGAGGATCCCAGCCTGATCGAGCGGCTGGTGGCGAGCGGCATGACGCTGACGGTCTGCCCGCTGTCGAACCTGAAGCTCTGCGTGGTGGACGACCTGAAGGCGCACCCGGTGAAGCGGATGCTGGACCTGGGGCTGAAGGCCACCTGCAACTCCGACGACCCGGCCTATTTCGGCGGCTACCTGGGGCAGAACTGGATAGAGACAGCCCAGGCGGTCGGTCTGACGCGCGACGAGCTGGTGACGCTCGCGAAGAACAGCTTCACAGGCTCGTTCCTGACGCCCGCGGAAATCGCGCCGCACCTGGCCGCGATCGATCAGTATGTGAACTCGGCTCCCTGATCCGCTCGTCTCGGCGAAAGCCGGGATCCAGACCGAACCCGCAGGAACGCACTACACGTGGACCAGACACTGCATGGGTCCCGGCTTTCGCCGGGATAAACGGAGAGGTTTGGGCGCCTAGCGCGCCAGCGCCTTGTCGATGCCCGCGGCCACAGCCTCGATCGAGCCCATGCCGTCGACCTCGGTCAGCTTGCCTTGCTCGGAGTAGTAGGGGAGCAGCGGCGCCGTCTGGGTGTTGTAGGCGTCGAGGCGGACCTTGAAGCTTTCCGGGTTGTCGTCCGGGCGTCCGCTTTCGGCGAACCGGCCGGCGATGCGCTGCATCAGGGCCTCGTCGTCGACCTTCAGGCGGACCACCTGGTCGATCTGCGAGCCGCGCGACTTCAGCATGATGTCCAGCGCCTGGGCCTGGGCCAGGGTGCGTGGGAAGCCGTCGAAGATGGCGCCGCCGGCGGCCTCGGCCTCGGGCAGGCGCTCCTCGATCAGCGCGATGACGATCTCGTCGGTGACCAGCTCGCCGCGCTCCATGACGCCCGCCACCTTCTTGCCGAGCTCGGAGCCCGAGGCGATGGCGGCGCGCAGCATGTCGCCGGTGGAAAGCTGGACCATCTTGCGGGAGTCCACCAAGCGCTTGGCCTGTGTGCCCTTCCCCGCCGCCGGCGGTCCGAACAGGATCAGATTCATCAGCCCTCCCCGTTGCGAGCCCTTTGTCGGGCCGGCCCTTTTCGTGCAGCCGCTCTCTGCTAGCGGTTGCGGGCTCCGCGCAGCTTCGACTTCTTGATCAGGCCCTCATATTGGTGGGCCAGCAGGTGCGATTGAATTTGGGTCACCGTATCCATGGTGACACTGACAACGATCAAAACCGAGGTGCCCCCCATGTAGAACGGGGCGTTGTAATAGCCGATCAGGATCTCCGGCAGCAGGCACACCGTCGCGATGTAGGCCGCGCCGATCACGGTCAGGCGGGTCAGCACGAAGTCGAGGTACTCGGCGGTCCGCTTGCCGGGCCGGATGCCGGGCATGAAGCCGCCGTACTTGCGCAGGTTCTCCGCCGTGTCGTCCGGGTTGAAGACGACCGAGGTGTAGAAGAAGCAGAAGAAGATGATCAGGGCGCCGTAGAGCACCATGAACGCCGGCCGGCCGTGCTGCAGCTGGGCCACCGCGCCCGGCAGCCACTGCAGCCAGGTCGGCAGGTTGGCGTTGGCCGCGAAGCCCATGACCGTGCCCGGCAGCAGCAGCAGCGACGAGGCGAAGATCGGCGGGATCACGCCGGAGGTGTTGATCTTCAGCGGCAGGAAGGAGGTGTCGCCGCCGAACATGCGGTTGCCCACCTGGCGCTTCGGGTACTGGACCAGCAGGCGCCGCTGCGCCCGCTCCATGAAGACGATGGCGACCGTCACCGCGATCACCAGGGCCAGGATGACCAGCAGCGCCCCGCCGTTCATCGAGCCGGTGCGGACCAGCGAGAAGGCCTGGGCGATGTAGCGCGGGAAGACCGCGACGATGCCGGCGAAGATGATCAGGGACACGCCGTTGCCGACGCCGCGGCTGGTGATCTGCTCGCCCAGCCACATCAGGAAGAGGGTGCCGCAGGTAAGCGTCGCCACCGTCGAGATGATGAAGACCGGGCCCGGATTGTCGACGATGCCCTGGCCCGCCTGCAGGCCCATGGCGATGCCGAAGGCCTGGAACAGCGCCAGCACCACGGTCAGATAGCGGGTGTACTGGTTCATCTGCTTGCGACCAGCCTCACCGCCCTCCTTCTTCAGCTTCTCCCACGGCGGATAGATCGTCTGCAGGAGCTGCACGATGATGGAGGCGGAGATGTAGGGCATCACGTTCAGGGCGAAGACCGCCATGTTCCGCACGGCGCCGCCGGAGAACATGTTGAACATGCCCAGGATGCCGCCGGCCTGGCCCGAGAAGGCCTGGCTGAACGCCTGGATGTTGATGCCGGGGATCGGAACGTAGCAGCCGATCCGATAGACGATCATCGCCACGACGGTGAAGATCAGACGCTTGTGCAGCTCCGTGGCCTTCGAGAAGGCCTCGACGTTCAGATTGGCTGCGAGTTGTTCAGCGGCCGAAGCCATTCACCAATTCCCCTAGCTCTGCTGAGCCTGACTCACCACGCGTGGTCTGCACCAGATAGGACACGCGGGGCCCTTATGCGAGCCCGGCGTGCCGATCAGCCTCAGGCCCCTAGGCTTGCGCCTCTGGGGCCGGGGCGTCTTCCTTCTTGGTGACGGTGAGCTTGCCGCCGGCCTTTTCCACGGCTTCCTTAGCCGAGGCGGTGGCGGAGTAGACGGTGATGTCGAGCTTGGACTTCAGTTCGCCCTTGCCCAGCAGCTTCACGCCGTCCTTGGCGCGGCGGATCACGCCGGCGGCCAGCAGGGCCTCGGCGTCGATGGCCTTCTTGGCGTCGAGCTTGCCGGCGGCGATCGCCTGCTCCAGGCGCCACAGGTTCACCTCGGCGAAGTCCAGGCGGTTGCGCGAGTTGAAGCCGCGCTTCGGCATGCGCATGTGCAGCGGCATCTGGCCGCCTTCGAAGCCGTGGACGGCGACGCCGGAACGCGCCTTCTGGCCCTTCACGCCGCGGCCGGCGGTCTTGCCCTTGCCCGAGCCCGGGCCGCGGCCGACGCGCATGCGACCCTTGGTGGAGCCTTCACGCGGAGCGAGTTCGTTGAGTTTGGTCATGTGGCCTCTCCTCTTGGAGTTCAGACGCCGGGATGAGGTCCCGACTCGGCTGGATGGGAAGCGGATGGGGCGAAAGGCTTAGCCTTCCACCACCTCCACCATGTGGGCGACCTTGGCGATCATGCCGCGCACCGAGGCGTTGTCCTCGAGCGTGGAGACGCGGCCGACGCGGTTCAGGCCCAGGCCCACCAGGGTGGCGCGCTGGTCCTTCTTGCGGCGGATCGGGCTGGCGGTCTGACGAACGGTGACTTTAGCCATGACTTAGCCCTCGGCCTCGGCGGTTTCGGCGCCAGCGTTCTCGGTAGAGGCCGCCGAGGCGCCGTCGGCGCGGCGGCCGATGACGTCGGAGACCTTCTTGCCGCGCTTGGCCGCGACCTGGCGGGGCGACGACTGGGCCTTCAGCGCCTCGAAGGTCGCGCGCACCATGTTGTAGGGGTTGGACGAGCCGACCGACTTGCCGACCACGTCCTGGACGCCCAGGGTTTCCAGCACCGCGCGCATCGGACCGCCGGCGATGACGCCGGTGCCCGGAGGCGCCGAGCGGATCATCACCTTGCCGGCGCCCCAACGGCCGTTGCCGTCGTGGTGCAGGGTGCGGCTCTCGCGCAGCGGCACGCGGACCATGGACTTCTTGGCTTCCTCGGTCGCCTTGCGGATGGCTTCCGGCACTTCACGCGCCTTGCCGTGACCGAAGCCCACGCGGCCCTTCTGGTCGCCGACGACCATCAGGGCGGCGAAGGAGAACCGGCGGCCGCCCTTCACGGTGGCGGCGACGCGGTTGATGTGCACCAGCTTCTCGACGATCTCGCTGTCGCGCTCTTCTTCGCGCGGGTTGCGATTGTCGCGACGGTTGTCTTCCCTGCGGGCCATCTGCGGTTCCTTAGAAATTCAGGCCGGCTTCGCGCGCGGCGTCAGCCAGCGCCTTCACCCGGCCGTGATAGATGTAGCCGCCGCGATCGAAGACGACGTCCTTGACGCCCTTTTCGATGGCGCGCTGGGCGACGAGCGCGCCCACGCGGGCGGCGGCGTCCTTGTCCGCGCCCTTCTGCTTGTCCTTGCCGCCTTCCAGCGACGAGGCCGCAGCCAGGGTCACGCCACGCTCATCGTCGATGACCTGAGCGTAGATGTTCTTGGACGAGCGGAAGACCGACAGGCGCGGGCGGCCGTTCGCCAGCTTGCGCAGGCGGATGCGGTTGCGCTGGGCGCGCTTGATCGAGGAGTCTCGGGAGGAAAGAGCCATGACCTACTTCTTCTTGCCTTCCTTGCGACGGACCTGCTCGCCGGCATAGCGCACGCCCTTGCCCTTGTAGGGCTCCGGCGGACGGATGCGGCGGATGCGGGCGGCCATCTCGCCGACGGCCTGCTTGTCGATGCCGCTGATCTTGATCTCGGTCTGCTTCGGCGTGGCGAAGCTGATGCCCGCCGGCGCCGGGATGTCGACGTCGTGGCTGAAGCCGAGCTGCATGGAGAGCGCCTGGCCCTTCATCTGGGCGCGGTAACCCACGCCCACCAGCTCGAGCGTCTGCTCGAAGCCCTGCGTCACGCCCGTGACCATGTTGCCCAGCAGGCTGCGCGACAGGCCCCACATGGCCTGGGCGCGCTGGCCCTCGTTGCGCTTGGCGAGCACGAGGTCGGAACCTTCCTGCTTCACCTCGATCTCGTCGGCGACCGTCCAGGCGAGCTGGCCCTTGGGCCCCTTCACCGTGACCGTCTGGCCTTCGATCGTCACCGTGACCCCGTTGGGGACCGCGATCGGCTTCTTTCCGATACGAGACATATCAGTAGACCCGGCAGAGCACTTCGCCGCCCACGTTGGCGTCGCGCGCCGCGGTGTCGGACATGACGCCCTTCGGCGTCGACAGGATCGAGATCCCGAGGCCGTTCTTCACCGGCTTCAGGTCCTTGATCGACGAATAGACGCGGCGGCCCGGCTTGGAGACGCGGCTGATTTCCACGATGACCGGCTGGCCGTCGAAGTACTTCAGCTCGACCTCGAACTCGGGGAAAGCTCCGGGCGTCTCCACCAGGTGGTAGGCGCGGATGTAGCCTTCGTCGACCAGCACGTCGAGCACGCGGGCGCGCATCTTCGACGCCGGCGTCTTGACGGTGGACCGGCCACGGATGGCCGCGTTCTTGATGCGGGCGATCAGATCGCCGATGGGGTCGTTGACCATTCGTCCCTCCCCTTACCAGCTCGACTTGACGAGGCCGGGGATCAGCCCGTGCGAACCCAGGTCGCGCAGGGCGATCCGGCTCATCTTCAGCTTGCGGTAGTAGGCGCGCGGACGCCCGGTGACCTCGCAACGGTTGCGGAAGCGGGTCTTGGACGACGAACGCGGCAGTTCCGCCAGCTTGAGGCGGGCTTCGAAACGCTCTTCCAGCGGCAGGCTCTCATCGTTGGCGATCGCTTTCAGCGCGTCGCGCTTGGCGGCGTACTGCTTGATGAGGCCTTGGACCCGCAGGTTGCGGTTGACGGCGCTTTTCTTGGCCATGGTGCTTTCTTCCCCCGTCCCTACGCGGCCTGAGCCGTGGTGAACGGGAATTGGAATTCCCTGAGGAGCTCGCGGGCTTCGTCGTCGCTGCGGGCGGTGGTCGCCACAACGATGTCCATGCCCCACATCTGGTCGATCTCGTCGTAGTTGATCTCGGGGAACACGATGTGCTCCTTCAGACCCAGGGCGTAGTTGCCCCGGCCGTCGAACGAGGTCGGCTTCAGGCCGCGGAAGTCCTTCACGCGCGGCAGCGCGATCGTGATCAGCCGGTCCAGGAACTCGTACATGCGGTCCTGACGCAGGGTGACCTTGGCGCCGATCACCATGCCCTCGCGCAGCTTGAAGCCGGCGATGGAGGTGCGGGCCTTGGTCGGCACCGGCTTCTGGCCGGCGATCTTCGTCAGGTCGGCGATGGCCGCGTTGACCTTCTTGGAGTCGCCCACGGCCTCGCCGATCCCCATGTTCAGCACGATCTTCTCGAGCTTGGGGATCTGCATCTCGTTCGTGTAGCCGAACTTGTCCTTCATCGCCTTGCGGATGCGCGCGCGATATTCGGTCTTCAGCCGCGGTTCGTAAGCTTGATCAGCCATTTGCGATCACCTCGCCGGTCGTCTTGGCGAACCGGACCTTCTTGTCGCCGTCCATGCGGAAGCCGACGCGGGTCGGCTTGCCCTTGGAGTCGACGACGGCCACGTTCGACAGGTGGATCGGCGCTTCCTTGTTCTTGATGCCCCCTTGCGGGTCCATCTGGGTCGGACGGGTGTGGCGCTGGACCATGTTCAGCCCGCCCACGACCACGCGCTCTTCCTTCGGCAGCACCTTCGAGACCACGCCCTGGCGGCCCTTGTCCTTGCCGGTGAGGACCACGACGCGGTCCCCTTTTCTGATCTTCGCCGCCATCACAGCACCTCAGGGGCGAGCGAAATGATCTTCATGTGGTTCTTGGCGCGCAGTTCACGGGGAACCGGGCCGAAGATCCGCGTGCCGATCGGCTCGCTTTGCTTGTTCACGATCACCGCCGCGTTCTTGTCGAAGCGGATCAGCGAGCCGTCCTTGCGCTTGATGGCCTGGCTGGTCCGAACGACGATGGCTTGCAGCACATCGCCCTTCTTCACGCGGCCGCGCGGGATGGCCTCCTTCACGGAGACCACGATCTTGTCACCGACGCTGGCGTAACGGCGCTTCGCGCCGCCCAGCACCTTGATGCACATGACCCGGCGGGCGCCCGAGTTATCGGCGACGTCCAGGTTAGTTTGCATCTGGATCATAGCTTCTGATCCTTCCTACGCGGCTTGAGAGGCGCTGCCCTTAGGCAGAACTTCCCAGGTCTTGGTTTTGGACTTCGGGGCGCACTCGACGATCCGGGCGAGCTCGCCTTCCTTGTAGGCGTTGGTCTCGTCGTGAGCGTGGTACTTCTTCGACCGGCGGACGGTCTTCTTCAGCACCGGGTGCAGGAAGGTCCGTTCGACCTTCACCACGACCGTCTTGTCGCCCTTGTCGGAGACGACAACGCCTTCGAGAATTCGTTTCGGCATCTGTCTATTCTCCTCAGGCCTGCGCCTGCTTGGCCCGCAGGTGGGTCTTGATGCGCGCGATGTCCTTGCGCACCTGATCCACGCGGTGGGTCTTTTCGATCTGGCCGGTCGCCTTCTGGAAGCGCAGGTTGAACTGCTCCTTCTTCAGGCTGATCAGCTGATCGGCCAGCTGGTCGGGGGTCATCCCGCGGACTTCGTCGATCTTCATCACGCGTGCTCCACGCCGGCGTCGATGCGGGTGACGATGCGGGTCTTCACCGGAAGCTTGGCCGCGCCGAGGCGCAGGGCTTCACGGGCCACGTCGTCCGGCACACCGTCGATTTCAAACATGATCCGGCCCGGATGGACGCGCGCGGCCCAGTACTCGACCGAGCCCTTGCCCTTACCCATCCGGACTTCGGCCGGCTTGTCGGTGACCGGCACGTCCGGGAAGATGCGGATCCACACCCGGCCCTGACGCTTCATCTGACGCGTGATCGCGCGGCGGGCCGCCTCGATCTGGCGCGCGGTGATCCGCTCGGGTTCGACGGACTTGAGGCCGTAGGAGCCGAAGTTCAGCGTGAAGCCGCCCTTGGCCATCCCGTGGATCTTGCCCTTGAACTGCTTGCGGTACTTGGTCTTTTTCGGAGACAGCATCGGTCAGACCCTTACGCGTTCGCCTGCTCGCGCCGATCGCGGCGCGGGCCACGGTCGGGACGATCGCCGCGGTCACGACCGCCGCCTTCACCCGCAGGCCCGCTTTCGCCGGCCAGGCGCTTGTCGAGCGCCATCGGGTCGTGTTCCAGGACTTCGCCCTTAAAGACCCAGACCTTCACGCCGATGATGCCGTAGGTCGTCTTGGCCTCGGTGAAGCCGTAGTCGATGTCGGCGCGCAGGGTGTGCAGCGGCACGCGGCCTTCGCGATACCACTCCATGCGGGCGATTTCCGCGCCGCCGAGGCGGCCCGAGACGTTGATCCGGACGCCCTTGGCGCCCAGGCGCATGGCCGACTGCATCGAACGCTTCATGGCGCGGCGGAAGGCCACGCGGCGCTCGAGCTGCTGGGCGATGTTCTCGGCGATCAGCTGAGCGTCGGTCTCGGGCTTGCGGATCTCGACGATGTTCAGGTGAACCTCGCCGTCCGTCATCGCCGCGATGTCCTTGCGCAGCTTGTCGATGTCCGCGCCCTTCTTGCCGATGATCACGCCGGGGCGCGCGGCATAGATGGTGATGCGGCACTTCTTGTGCGGGCGCTCGATGGTGATGCGCGAGACGCCGGCCTGGTACAGGCGCTTCTTCAGCGCGCGCCGGACCTTGAGGTCCTCGTGCAGCAGCTTGCCGTAGTCCGCGCCGTCGGCGAACCAACGGGAGTCCCAGGTGCGGTTGATGCCGAGACGAAGCCCGACCGGATTGATTTTCTGACCCATCAGGCGGCCTCACCCAGTTCGCGGACCACGATGGTGATCTCGCTGAACGGCTTTTCGATGCGCGACGCACGACCGCGGGCGCGGGCGGCGAAACGCTTCATGATCAGGTTCTTGCCCACATAGGCCTCGGCGACGACCAGGTTGTCGATGTCGAGGTTGTGGTTGTTTTCGGCGTTGGAGATCGCCGAGTAGAGCGCCTTGCGCACATCGATGGCGATGCGCTTGTGGCTGAACTCCAGCTCGTTGAGCGCCTTCTGCACCTTGAGGCCGCGGATCGACTGGGCCACCAGGTTCAGCTTGCGGGCCGAGGTGCGCAGGGTGCGGACCTTGGCCATGGCTTCGACGCCTTCGAGCCGTCGCGGGTTCTGCTTCTGCGACATGGCTACTTCCTCTTGGCCTTCTTGTCGGCGGCGTGGCCGGGGAAGAAGCGGGTGGGCGCGAACTCGCCCAGCTTCATGCCGACCATGTCTTCCGAGATCAGCACGGGGACGTGCTTCTGGCCGTTGTGCACGCCGAACGTGAGACCCACGAACTGCGGCATGATGGTGGAGCGGCGCGACCAGGTCTTGATCACGTCCTTGCGGCCGGAGCTTTGGACGGCTTCGGCCTTCTTGAGCAGGTATCCGTCGACGAACGGACCTTTCCAGACGGAGCGGGTCATCGGTTAGCGAGCCTTCCGAGCGTGGCGCGAGCGGATGATGAACTTGTCCGTCGCCTTGTTGGTGCGGGTCTTGGCGCCCTTGGTGGGCTTGCCCCACGGCGTGACCGGGTTACGGCCGCCGGAGGTCTTGCCTTCACCGCCGCCGTGCGGGTGGTCGACCGGGTTCATGGCGACGCCGCGGACGTGCGGGCGCCAGCCCTTGTGCCGGTTGCGGCCGGCCTTGCCCATGACCTCGTTCATGTGGTCGGGGTTCGACACGGCGCCGACGGTGGCCATGCAGCCGTCCGGCACCATGCGCAGCTCGCCCGAGTTCAGGCGGATCTGGGCATAGCCGGCGTCGCGGCCGACGAGCTGGGCGTAGGTCCCGGCGGAACGGGCGATCTGGCCGCCCTTCTGGGTCTTCAGCTCGACGTTGTGGATGATGGTGCCGATCGGCATCGAGCGCAGCGGCATGGCGTTGCCCGGCTTCACGTCGGCCTTCTCGGCCGAGATCACCTGGTCACCGACCTTCAGGCGCTGCGGCGCCAGGATGTAGGCCAGCTCGCCGTCAGCGTACTTCACCAGGGCGATGAAGGCCGTGCGGTTCGGGTCGTACTCCAGGCGCTCGACCGTGCCCACCACGTCGAGCTTGCGACGCTTGAAGTCGATCTTGCGATAGAGGCGCTTGGCGCCGCCGCCGCGGAATCGGACGGACACGCGACCGCCGCCGCCACGCCCGCCGGTCTTGGTCAGGCCCTCGACGAGGGACTTTTCCGGACGGCCCTTGTGGAGCTCGGACTTGTCCACCAGCACCAGCTGGCGGCGACCCGGCGAGGTCGGATTGTATTGCTTCAAGGCCATCGGATCAGAGCCCCGTGGTGATGTCGATCGACTGGCCGTCAGCCAGGGTCACGACAGCTTTCTTGACGTCGGAACGCCGGCCCTTGATGCCGCGGAACCGTTTGGTCTTGCCCTTCACGTTCAGGGTGTTGACCTTGGTCACGTTCACTTTGAACAGCGCCTCGACGGCGGCTGCGATCTCGTCCTTCGACGCATCGCCGGCGACGCGGAAGACCACCTTGTTGTGCTCGCTGAGCAGCGTGGCCTTCTCGGTGATGATCGGCGACAGGATGGTGTCGTAGTGACGGGCGGTGGGTTGCTCAGCCATCACGCGGCCTCCTGGAAGCGCGCGTTGATCGCCTCGACCGCGTCCTTGGTCAGGACCAGAGTCTTGCGACGCAGCACGTCGTAGACGTTCAGGCCGGCGTTCGGCAGCACATCCACGTTCGGGATGTTGCGCGCGGCCAGACCGAAGTTCTTGTCGACCTCGGCGCCGGCGATCACCAGGGCGTGGGTGGCGCCCAGCTTGCCCAGCTGGTCGCGCAGCGCGGCCGTCTTGGCTTCCTTGATCGCCAGGGTGTCGACGACGATCAGGGCGCCGTCCTTGGCCTTCGAGGACAGCGCGTGCTTGAGGGCCAGCGCGCGGACCTTCTTGGGCAGGTCGAAGGCGTGGCTGCGGACCACGGGGCCGTGGGCCTTGGCGCCGCCGACGAACTGGGCCGCCCGGCGCGAGCCGTGACGGGCGCCGCCGGTGCCCTTCTGCTTGTACATCTTCTTCGAGGTCCGCGAGACTTCGTTTCGGACCTGGATCTTGTGGGTGCCGGCGCGGCGCTTGGCCAGTTGCCAGGTCACGCAGCGCTGCAGGATGTCGGCGCGGATCTCTTCGATGCCGAAGATATCGTCGGCCAGCTCGATCGAGCCGCCCTTCCCGCCGTCGAGTTTAAGGACGTCGAGTTTCATCAGGCTTCATCCCCACCAGCTTCCGGGGCCTCGGCCGCCGGCGCTTCGGTTTCGGCCGCGGGCGCCTCGGCTTCCGGAGCGGCCGTCACGGCGGGCTCTTCAGCGGCGGCTTCCACGACCGGAGCTTCTTCTTGAGCCGCGGCGGGCGCCGCAGCTTCTTCGCCGGCCTTGCGGAACGCGCCCGGGGTCGGGACGTCCTTCGGGGCGGCGATCTTCACGGCGTCGCGGATCTTCACGAAGTCGCCTTCGGAGCCCGGGACGGCGCCCTTCACCAGGATCAGACCGCGCTCGACGTCGACGCGCCAGACGGTGAGGTTCAGCGTGGTGACGGTTTCCTGGCCGAGGTGGCCGGCCATCTTCTTGCCGCGGAAGGTCTTGCCCGGATCCTGGCGCTGGCCGGTCGAGCCGTGGGCCCGGTGCGACACCGACACGCCGTGGGTGGCGCGCATGCCGCCGAAGTTCCAGCGCTTCATGGAGCCGGCGAAGCCCTTACCGACGGTCACGCCCGTGACGTCGATCTTCTGGCCCGCCAGGAAGTGGTCGGCGGTGATCTCCGAGCCGACGTCGATCAGCATGTCCTGCGACACGCGGAATTCGGCGACGGCGCGCTTCGGCTCGACTTCGGCCTTCGCGTAGTGACCGCGCAGGGCCTTGGAGGTGTTCTTGGGCTTCTTGGCGCCCGCGCCCAGCTGGAGGGCCACATAGCCGTCCTTGTCCTGGGTGCGATGGGCGACGACCGTGCAGCCTTCCAGGCTGAGGACGGTCACTGGAACGTGGCTGCCGGCTTCATCGAAGAAGCGGGCCATTCCCAGCTTTTTGGCGATCACGCCGGTACGCATTGGCCGATCCCCTTAGAGCTTGATCTCGACGTCCACGCCGGCGGACAGGTCGAGCTTCATCAGCGCGTCCACGGTCTGCGGGGTGGGATCGACGATATCGAGCACGCGCTTGTGCGTGCGGATTTCAAACTGCTCGCGCGACTTCTTGTCGACGTGCGGCGAACGGTTGACGGTGAACTTTTCGATGCGGGTCGGCAGCGGAATCGGACCGCGCACAGCCGCGCCGGTCCGTTTGGCCGTATTGACGATCTCGCGGGTGGAATGGTCCAGCACGCGGTGATCGAAGGCTTTGAGCCTGATGCGAATGTTCTGAGCCATATCGCTCTTTTCGTTCCTTACAGACGGCGGCCCGCCCGCGTGATCTCGACCATTTCAAAGACCAACCCGAACCCCTCCGAAGAGAAGCCCGTACGCGTAAGTCCGCTAAAACGACTAAGGCCCACGCAGAAACCCGCGGAGGCCCATCCCGAAACACCAAGAAATTCAGTATCTCAGTTCGTTCTGCGAACCGCGTCTAACCCTTTCGGGCTACAGCCGGTCCAACAGGAGGCGCGTTACTACCTGCGCGACTCGCCGTCGTCAAGGGTAGGCGGCCGGTTTCTAAGGCCCGCCGCCCTGCCCTCCATCGGCCGTCAGCGGCCGCCGATGATGACGCCGCCCGAGCCCATGACGGTCTTGGAGACCGGGCCGTTGACCTGGCGGGCGCGCACGTCGCCAGAGCCGGCGATGGTGGCGTGCAGGCTGTCGGCGGCGCCGCGGAAATCGACGTCGCCCGAGCCCATCACCGAGACCGCCATGGTGGTGGCCTTGCCGCCGCCCACCTTCACGTCGCCGGAGCCGGCCACATGCACCTTCATCGGCCCGGACATGGAGGCCACGCTGACGTCGCCGGAGCCCGCGATGCTGACATCCAGGCCGTTGCGCACCTCGCCCAGGGTCGCGTCGCCGGAGCCGGCCACATGCACCCGGGCCGAGCCCGCCGACCCGGCGCGGGTGTCGCCGGAGCCGGCCTGGCTCAGCCGCAGCTCGCCGTCGGTGTTGGCCACCGTCCAGTCGCCGCAGCCGGCGTTGCCGAGCTTCAGGCTGGCCGAGCGGCCCACCGTGCCCCAGATGGCGCCGCCGGCGTCCACGTCGGCGTCGCGCGGCGTGTGGATGACGATCTGCGGCGGGTCCTTCCAGCCGACTTCGCCCACGTCGCGGACGTAGACGCTGACGTTCTCGCCGCGGCCGCGGCAGTTGCGGATGCGATGGCCCAGGCCGCCGTCGACGATGGTGCGGCCGCCGAAGCTGCGGACCTCGATCGGCAGGCGCGGATTGGCCTGCACCAGGTCGACCTTCACGTCGGTGCGGTTCTCCGGGACCACGGTCACCCGGGCGACGGCGTCGCGCACCTCCACGGAGGCGCCCTCGGCGGCGGTGGCCGCCGCGCCGAAGGCCAGGGCCGCGCCGGCGGCGGCGAACATCAGGAACATGCGCATCTGAGACCTCTCCAAGCTCAAAGGGCGTAGGGACACGAATTCAGCCGATCGAGATGTGACCGCCGCCGGTCACCGACTTCACGACCTGGCCGGACACCGACTTCACGCGGACGCCGCCGAACCCGGAGATCGAGGCGTCGAGGCTCTGGGCGTCGCCGCCGAAGTCCACGCCGCCGACCCCGGAGACCGAGGCGTGCACCGCCGTCGCGTGCCCTTGGGCCACCTTGATGTGCCCGACGCCCGAGACGTGGGCCATCATGGCGCCGTCCAGCCGGTCGACGTTGACCCCGCCCGCGCCGGACAGGGTGGCGTCCAGCGCCTGGCGGACCTGGGTGGCGTAGACGCTGCCGGCGCCCGAGAGCCGCAGCTCCAGGCGGTTGGAGGCGCCCATGTGCACCGATCCCGCGCCGGATTCGCGCAGGGTGGCGTCGCCCGCCACGTCGGCGACCGTCCAGCCGCTGCAGCCGGAGTTCTGCATCTCCAGGCTGCCGGAGCGGCCGACGGAGCCATAGACGGCGCCGTTGGATTCCAGGACCACGGCCTTGGGCGTGTGGATCACCATCTGCGGGATGTTGTCCCAGTTCACCTCGCCCACCCCGCGCACCCACACCGACGGGTGGTCGCCGCGGCCGTGGCAGTCGCTGATCCGGTGGGCCAGGTTTCCGGTGATGACGGTGGCCGACCCCATGGTGCGCACCTCCAGCGGCAGGGCGCCATTGGTGGTCAGCATCTCCACCTTGATGTCGGAACGGTCCTCCGGGACGACGGTGACCCGGGCTACGGCGTCGCGGATCTCCACCGTCGGGCCCGCGGTCGCGGCGCCGGCGGCGCCCAGGCCCGCCCCAAGGGCGGTCGCGGCGACCGCGAGGGCGATGGCAATGCGCATTGGATGTCTCTCCCAATCCAGAACGTGGCCGGAAGCTAGCCCCCGATCGCCGTCGAGGCAGCTTAATTCGCGGTCATGACTCCGGTGTCATCGAGCCCAAAGCAAAAGGGCCGGAGATTGCTCTCCGGCCCTTCGCGGGTTCGTCAGTCGGACCTTGCGGTCCTATTTGATGATCTTGGAGACCACGCCGGAGCCCACGGTGCGGCCGCCTTCGCGGATCGC